>CAXRFJ010000162.1:0-10338 GCA_964229475.1 Rubrivirga sp. | reverse complement strand
GTCTCCTCCAGCGACGGCTCGGGGGCGACGTCGGCCGGCGCGGCGGCCGCGGGCGGCTCGATGGCGTCGGGCGCGGCGGCCGACGGCGCCTCGTCCGGTTCCGGCTCGCCGGCCGCCTCCAGCGGGGCGGCGGGCTCGTCGGCACCGAACGGGTCGGCGGAGGGTGCCTCCGGGGCCTCCGCCTCGGCGGCTGGCTCGGGCTCCGGCAGCGCTTCCGGAGCGTCGTCGGAGAAAGCGGACGGCGGGGCCTCGGCGGCCGGGCTGAGCTCCGAGAGGTCGAGGACCTGCGGCGCGTCGTCCGGGGCCAGCGCGCTCGCCTCGGCGGGCCCCTCCTCGGCCTCGGACACGGACTCGGGCACCTCGGGGGCCGCCCACACGAACGCGGGCTCGGCCGGGGCCGCGTCGGCCTCGGCGGCCGGCCCGTCCGGGTCGTGGCCGCCGACGACGGCGTCGAGCGTGTCGTCGTCGACGCCGCCCGTGCCGAACGACGCCTCGGGGGCCTCGTGCTCGACGGCGGCCCCGTCGCCGGGCTCGTCGTCGGGCATCAGGAACGTCCGCGTCGTGAAGTGCGAGCGGGCGTTGGCGGAGTCGTCGGAGCGGCGATCGTCGGAGGCCATCGGGGGGAACGGAGAGAACGAGAAAGGAGACCGGGCGACCGCGAGAGACGACGCAGCGGCCCACGCCCGAAGATACGGGGGGCTCTAACGCCACCTCCCCACCCGGAGGTGCCCGCGGCCCGAGAAAGGGCACGACGGCATGCCCGGGGCGGCCGAGATTGGGTTTCGGCGGGGCCGCCCCGTAGCTTGGGCCGGCCTCGTCCCCCCCACGAGATGTCTGCCTCCCGCCTGCTCGTAGCCGCCCTCCTGGCGGTTCTCGCCGTGCCCGCCGCGGGCGCCCAGGCGCTCCGCGTCGACGCGAGCGCCCCGCGCGTCCTGTACGCGGTCACGGATTCGGTGAAGACCGACGACGGCCGCCGCGCCCGCGTCACGCGGACCGTGACGTACGACCCCGTCGCCGGCACCTACACCGACCTCACCGTCGACGCCGACGGCGCGACGCTGCGCCGGTCGGTCCACGCCACCTCGGTCGCCGCGCCGACCGAGGCGGAGCTGGCCGCGGCCCGCCAGCTCGTCGCGCAGCACCCGGAGGTGGCCCCGCTCATCGCCGAGGCGGGCGGGGCGGTCCACGTCGAGGGTGGCTTCCCGCTCGTCCGCGAGCCCGGCCACGCCTGCGGCCCCGGCGGCCGGTGCGTGACCGTCGACGTGTTCGAGGTGACGCCCGAGGGCCCGCCGCGCCGGCTCCGCTACACCGTCGTCGACCTCCGCGCGCTCCGCGTCCTCGACGCCGACGCCGACTCGGACGCCGACTCGAACCTGGCCCACCCGGCCGCCCGCCAGCAGTCCCGCCACCAGTGATGCGCGCCCTCCTCGCCCCCGCCGCGCTCGCGCTCCTGACGGCGTCCGCGCTGGCGCCCCCGGCCGCCGCCCAGGTCGCGCTCACCGAGGCCTCCTGCGCCACCAACGGCGACTTCCCCGACGGCGCCCCGCCCCCGACCGTCCCCAACGGCCACATCGCCTGGCCGGCCGACGCGCCGCTCTGGGAGTTCGACGTGTACCGCCCGACCAACCGGACGACGCTCAACAGCAGCGGCCTCGAGATCCGCGACGTCACGTACCGCGGGCGGACCGTCTTCGCCCGCGCCGGCGTCCCCGTCCTCAACGTCGAGTACGACGACGACCCCAACGGCTGCGGCTGCTTCCGCGACTGGCAGACCAACGAGGCCTCGATCGAGATCGGCGACGACGCCCAGATCGTGGCCGACTGCGGCACGTTCCGCCAGTTCCGCGCCAGCGAGGGCGGCGAGGTCACCATCCAGACCGGGATCGCGCTGAGCGCGCCGGGCGTGGTTGAGACCGCCTGCGAGGCCAACGACAACCCCGCGAACCCGAACCCCGGCGGCGACGTCGGCCTCTTCGAGGGGATCGCGGTCGAGGACTACGGCGACGAGCTCGTGCTCACGGCCCACACCGAGGCCGGGTGGTACCGCTACCGCATGAAGTGGCACTTCTATGCCGACGGCCGGATCTGGCCCGAGTTCTCGTTCGCCGCCGCCGACGCCGTCTGCACCCGCACCGACCACCGCCACCACGCCTACTGGCGGTTCGACTTCGACCTCGACGGGACGCCCTCCAACGACGTCGTCCGCGAGTTCGCCGCGCCGGGCGCCGAGGGACAGGTGTTCACGACGGAGTCGTCGCGCGTGCTCGGCGGCGTCGCCGACCAGACCTACTGGAGCGTGGTCGACGGCGCCTCGGGGATCGGCTACGAGATCCGGCCGAGCGTGGCCGACCGGGCCCTCCCCGTCGACGCCTACTCCAAGACCGACGCGCTCGTCCTCCGCTACAAGATGGACGAGATCGACGACGGCCGGACGGTCTCGACCGGCTGCGCGTTCGCCTTCGAGCCGTTCGTCGACGGCGAGTCGCTCCAGGGCGAGGACACCGTGTTCTGGTACCGGTCGAGCGCGCTCCACCCCGGCAGCAGCCCGCAGCAGGAGAACGCGTTCGAGTGCGACATCGTCGGGCCGATGCTCGTCCCGGTCGGCTTCGAGGTCTCGACCGTCGACGGCGTCGAGGGCGTCGAGTTCGAGTCGGCCCGCCCGAACCCGTTCTCGGTGACGACCGCGTCGCGCTTCCGCGTCGAGCGGACGCAGGCGGTCACGGCCGAGCTCTACGACCTCTCGGGCCGCCGCGTCCAGGTCCTGTTCGACGGCGTCGCCGTGCAGGGCGAGTGGCAGGACCTCCGGATCGACGGGCGGGCCCTGCCCTCGGGGACGTACGTGGTCCGCCTCCATGGCGAGACGGCCCGGGGCACCACGCGCGTCGTCCTCGTCCGCTAGGCGTGCCGGTCGACCTCGTGGTCGTCGGCGGCGGGGTCGTCGGGCTGGCGACGGCCCGCGCGGCGCTGGCGGCGCGGCCGGGCCTCTGCGTCGTCGTGGTCGAGAAGGAGGGCGCCGTGGCGCGGCACCAGAGCGGGCGGAACTCGGGCGTCCTCCACGCCGGCCTGTACTACCGCCCGGGCAGCCGGAAGGCCGCGCTCTGCCAGGCCGGGAAGGCCCGGATGGAGGCGTTCTGCGACGCGGAGGGGATCCCGTGGACGCGCTCCGGCAAGGCGGTCGTGGCCGTGACCGACGCCGAGGTCCCCCGCCTCGACGCGCTCGCGGCGCGGGCCGCCGCCAACGGCGTCGCGGTCGAACGGCTCGACGCCGACGGCCTCCGCGAGCGCGAGCCCCACGCGGCCGGCGTCGCCGCGCTCTGGGTCCCGTCGACCGGCGTGACCGACTTCGCGGCCGTCGCCCGCCGGCTGGCGGAGCGGCTCGCCGAGGCCGGCGCCGAGATCCGTACGGGCACGGCCGTCACGGGCGGGCGCGAGACGGGCACCGGCGTCGTGGTCGAGACCGACGGGGGCGCCGTCGAGGCGCGCGCCCTCGTGACCTGCGCCGGCCTCTGGGCCGACCGCGTGGCGAGGCTCTTCGGCGTGACGCCGTCGGTCGAGCTCGTCCCGTTCCGCGGCGAGTACGCCCTCCTCAGGCCCGAGGCGGCCACGCTCGTCCGCGGCCTGATCTACCCCGTCCCGGACCCGGCCCTCCCCTTCCTCGGCGTCCACCTCACGCGCCGCGTCGACGGGACGGTCGACGCCGGGCCGAGCGCGGCGCTCGCGTTCGCCCGCGACGGCTACCACTTCTCCACCGTCCGCCCCCGCGACCTCGGCGAGGCGCTCGCGTCGCCGGCCTTCCGCCGGCTCGCCCGGACGCACCTCCGGTCCGGCCTCGACGAGCTCGCCCGCTCGCTCAGCCTGACGACGTTCTGGAAGGCCGCCCGCCGGCTCCTCCCCCAGCTCCGCCGGCAGGACCTCACGCGGGGACCGGCCGGCGTCCGCGCCCAGGCCCTCCACCCCGACGGCACGCTCGCCGACGACTTCGTGATCGAGGAGACGGCGCGGGCCGTCCACGTCATCAACGCGCCGAGCCCGGCGGCGACGGCGTCGCTGGCGGTCGGCGAGGAGATCGCCCGGCGGGCGCGCGCGCGCTTGTCGTAGGGGCGGAACGCGATGCGCCCCGACGGGCGTCCCCGCCCCGGCCCCGAGGCGGGCGGGGTCAGGCCGCCTCGGCCTTCGTCTGGACGACGGCCCCGTCGCCGCCGGCCGTCTCGGCGAGCGGGAGCTCGAACCAGAACCGCGTGCCGCGGCCCTTCGTGCTCTCGACGTGGATCGTCGAGCCGTGGGCCTCGAGGATCTGCTTGACGATGGCGAGCCCGAGCCCGGTCCCGCCCTCCTTCCGCGAGCGCGCCGTGTCGACCCGGTAGAACCGCTCGAAGATGCGGTCGAGGTGCTCCTCCGGGATCCCGCGGCCCGTGTCCACGACCTCGACGCGCGCCTTGTCCATGTGCCGCCGCATCCGGCACTTGACGGAGCCGGCGTCCGAGTACGCGATGGCGTTGTCGATGAGGTTGGTCAGGACCTGGCGGATCCGGTTCCGGTCGGCCTCGACCCACAGGGCGTCGTTGTCGTAGCTCAGCTCGAGGCCCTTGGCCTCGGCCTTCGGGTCGAGCATCTCGCCGATCTCGGCGATGAGGTCCTGGAGGTCGAACTCCGTCGGGCGGACCTGGTCCTCGCGGTACTCCAGCTTGGCGATCTCGATGAGGTCCGAGAACAGCGTGTTGAGCCGCTGGAGGTTCGCGAGCCCCTTCTGCGCATACTTTTTCCGCTGCTCCGCCGGGAGCGACTCGGACGCGAGCGCCTCGAGGTAGCCGAACACGGCGAAGATCGGGTTCTTGACCTCGTGGCTGACGTTCCCGATGAACTCGTTCTGGACGCGCTGCATCCGCTGGAGCTCGTGGATGTCGGCCCGGAACCGGCCGGCCATGTGGTTGAGGCTCCGCGCGAGGTCCTGGAACTCGGCGGCCCGCGTCTTGACCGAGATCCGGCCGTCGAGGTCGCCCTCGTTGATCTGCTGCGCGCTCCGCGTGATGGCGACGAGCGGGCGCGTGACCTGCCGCGCCGCCAGCCACGCGCCGATCAGCGCGGTCAGGAGCGCCAGCGCCATCCCGACCGTGAGCGCGGCCTGGAGCGACTGGATCGCCCGCAGGAGCTGGGGCACGGGCTCGCCGAGGCGGACCAGCAGCCCCGTCTGCGGGCGGTACAGGGCGAGGTAGAGCCGCGTCCCACCGTCCGGCCCGCGCCGCTCCGCGAAGCCGACGTTGTCGTCGGCCGCGAGGGCCTCGGCCACCTCCTCGCGCTCGAAGAACGGGGTCGCCTCGCCCGCGCCCGCCTCGGTCGACGGGCCGAAGTCGCCGATGACCTGGTCGCGCGTGGCGAGGGCCACGTCGATCTGCGTCAGCCGCGCGATCTGCTGGCCGAGGTCGACCATGGCCGTCCGGTCGGGCTCGGCCTCGAGCTGGACGGCGAACCGCTCGGCCTCCTCGCGGAGCGTCTGCCGGGCCGCGTCGCGGACCTGCCCCCGGAGGATCAGGAACGAGTACAGCCCGACGCCCACGACGGCCAGCCCCACGAACAGGGCGAACGTCAGCATCATCCACGTCTGGGTCGAGGCCCGACGCGGGTAGAACAGGTCGCGGACGGTGCGAGAGCGCATGAGGAACGGGCAAGAGGGATGCGGGACGGGGCACGGGGCGACCTTCTACGCCCCGTGCCCCATGCCCCGTGCCCTATGCCTCTTGCTCGGCCTCCTCGACGAACCGGTAGCCGACGCCGCGGACCGTCTGGATGTGCTTGGCGAACTCGCCGAGCTTCTCGCGAAGGTTCTTGATGTGGGCGTCGACGGTCCGCTCGGTGACCATCATGGCGTCCTTCCAGATCGTCTCGAGCAGCTGCTGGCGGGTGAACGCCTTGCGGGGGTGGCGGACGAGGTAGCGGAGCAGCTCGAACTCGGTCAGCGTCAGGCCGAGGTCGTCGCCGTCGAGCGTGGCGCGGTACTCGTCCTCGTAGATCGTGAGGCCGGCGACCGAGAGCGTCTTGCTCTCCTCCGTCCCCGTCCGGCGGAGGACCGCCCGGATGTTGGCCAGGACGACCTGCGGGCTCACCGGCTTCGTGAGGTACTGGTCGGCGTTCTGAAGGCCCTCCAGCTGGTCCGTCTCCTCCGTCTTGGCCGTGAGCATGATGATCGGGATCTTCTCCGTCTCGACGCGCCCGCGGAGGCGCTTCGCAATCTCGAACCCGCTCATGCCCGGGAGCATCACGTCGAGGACGATGGCGTCGACGTCGGGGCTCGCCTTCGAGAGGGCCTCGTCGGCGTCGTGGGCGGTCAGGACGTTGTAGCCCTCCTCGCGGAGGAAGTGGGAGATGATCTCGACGACGTCCTCTTCGTCGTCGACGACGAGGATGGTGATCTCCTGTGGGGTGGAGGTAGCCATGGGGCGAGGGTTGGGTGATCGGGTGAGGGGAACCCTCAAACCGAGGGCGCCCTGCGATATACACGGAGGGCGCGCTCGGGTTCTGCCCCGCCTTCACACAGCGCGATCCGGTGTCCGACTCGGTCCCACGCGGCCCGTGTCACCCGCCGGAGACGACGCGGGGGACCCGCCGGGCGAGGCCCGTCGTGAGCTCGTACGAGAGGGTCCCGGCCGCGGCCGCGGCCTCCTCGACGCTCGGCCCACCGGGCCCGAACAGCACGGCCTCGTCGCCCAGCCGGACCCCGGCGCCGGGCCCGTCCGGGTCGCCGAGCGCGAGCATCGTCATGTCCATGCACACGCGCCCGGCGATGGGGTAGCGCGTGCCCCGGACCCCGACCTCGCCGCGGTTCGAGAGCGCGCGGGGGAGCCCGTCGGCGTACCCGACGGCGAGCGTCGCGACGCGCGTCGGCCGCTCGGCCGTCCACGTCCGCCCGGAGCTGACGGACTCACCCGGCGGGACCGTCTGGAGGTGGACGACGCGCGAGACGAGCCGCATCGCCGGGCGGAGGCCCGCGGTGTCGGGCGCCATCGCGGGGTCCGAGTTGAGCCCGTAGAGCACGCCGCCGAGGCGGACGAGCGCGGGGCGCGAGGTGAGCGGCGGGAGCCGGACGTGCGCGGGCCCGTTGGCGACGTGGACGAGCGGCGGGGCGGCGTCGCCGAGGTCCCGGAGCACGCCGTCGAACCGGCGGACCTGCTCGAGCGCGAACCCGGCGTCGGCCCCGTCGGCCGTGGCGAGGTGGGTCCAGACGGCGGCCACCTCGACGCCCGCCGCGGCGAGCCGGCGGACGGTCCCGGCGGCCGCCTCCGGCGCGAGCCCGAGGCGGTGCATCCCGGTCTCGACCTTGACGTGGACCGGCACGAACGGCGCGCGCGCGACCACGGCGTCCGCGACCTCGGCCGACGACACGACGGCGTCGAGCCCCCACGCCTCGTACGCCGGCAGGTACGGCTCCAGCGGCGCCGCGAGCACCAGGACCCGCACGTCGACGCCGGCCTCGCGGAGCTCGACGGCCTCGGGGAGGGTCGCGACCGCCAGCCAGCCGACGCCCTCCTCCACCAGCACGCGGGCGACGGGGACGGCCCCGTGCCCGTACCCGTCGGCCTTGACGACGCCCATGACCTCGCCGCGCCCCCCCAGCTGGCGGAGGTTGTGGCGGACGGCCGAGAGGTCGACCTCGGCGCGGAGCGCGACGGGCGGGTCGGGGGGGATCGGCATGGTCGGGCCCTCCCCCGCCGGCCGGGGCGAGGGCGGACGGGTCAGGGCTGGAGCAGGCGGACGCCCTCGTGGAACTGGAGCATCGTCTCCCGGTGCCGGTCGATGGCCGACTTCGAAGTGAACGTCGTGACCTGCAGCGCGCCCTCGTCCGTCCCGAACGCGCTCGTGATGAACACGAACGCGAGCCCGCTCTCGGCCACCCCCTCGAACTCGATGCGGAGGCCGTCGCCCCCGGGCACCTCGATGGGGACCTCCGACAGGACGCGGACGGGCGCCTGCGTCCCGACCTCGGCGTTGGCGAGGACGAAGTCGCGGACCTGCTCGTTCGTCGCCGGGAAGGCCTCGTAGATGGTCATGGCGTAGGCCGCCGAGAACGGGAGCATCAGCTCGAACTCGGTGTCCCCGCTGATCCGGTCGCCCGGGACGCCCCACCGGTTGGCGTCGTAGTCGATCGCGTAGGTCCCGCTCGCGCTCGTGACCGTGCGCAGGCGGGCCCCCTCCGCCACGGGGGGCGGGGCCGGCGGCGGCGGCGGCGGGGGCGGGGGCGCCGGGGCGTCCGGCCGCTCCGCGGCGGATCGGTCGAGCCGCCACGTGCCGTCGGAGTAGACGAGGATCGCGCGGCCGTCCTCCGTGGTCGCGCGCACGGGGGCGTCGCCCTGGGCGCTGGCGGGGGCCGCCAAGAGGGCGATCAGGCAGAGGGCGAGGCGCATCAGATTCCGGACGCGATGAGGAGTTCGATGTCGCGGTGGGGCATGTTGAACATGGCCGCGAGGCTCTTCTTGGTGAGGTGCCGGCGGTAGACGTAGGCCCCCGTCCGGAGGCTCACGTTCGACCACAGCGCGTCGTTGATGCTGCCGGCCTCGCCGATCTCGAGGAGGTAGGGCGTCAGCGCGTTCGAGAGCGCGTACGTGCCGGTCCGGGCGACCGCGCTCGGCAGGTTCGGGATGCAGTGGTGGACGACGCCGTGGCACGTGAACGTCGGCTCCGCGGGCGTCGTCGGGCGGCTCGTCTCGACGCACCCGCCCTGGTCGATCACGAGGTCCACGACGACCGAGCCCGGCCGCATCGAGGCCACCATCTCCTCGGTCACGACGACCGGCGAGCGCTGGCCCATCGACATCGCCGCGCCGATCACGACGTCGGCCGTCTTGACGGCGCTCTCGACGTAGGTCGGGTTGGCCATGGCCGTCGTCACGCGGCGGTCGAGGACGTGCTCGATGGCCCGGAGCGCCGTGAGGTCCGTGTCGAGGACGATCGTGTGGGCGCCGAACCCGATGGCCGTCCGGGCCGCCCACTCGCCGATCACGCCGGCCCCGAGGATCACGACGGTCGCGGGCGGGACGCCCGAGATCCCGCCCCGCATCACGCCGCGCCCGCCCTCCGACGACTCGAGCAGCCGGGCCGCCGTCTGGACGGCCATCGACCCCGAGATCTCGTGCATCATCCGGACGATGGGGAGCGTCCCGTCGGCGTCGGCGATGAACTCGAACCCGATGCCGGTCACCTTCAGCTCCATGAGCCGGCGGAGCGTCTCGGCCTCGAGCCCGCCGAGGTGGAGGGCCGAGATGAGGACCTGCCGCTCGCGCATGAGGTCGAGCTCGTCGGCCCGCGGCGGGAACACCTTCGCGATGAGGTCGCTCTCGGCGTACACCTCGCCGGCCGACTCGACGATCTCGCAGCCGGCGTCGGCGTACTCGACGTCCTTGAACTGGGCCTCGGCGCCGGCGCCGGCCTCGATCCGGACCTCGTGGCCGTTCGAGACGAGGAGCGCCGCGGCGTAGGGTGCCAGCGCCACGCGGCGCTCGTCGTTGCCGGCCTCGCTGGGCACGCCGATGCGGAGCCGCTGCTGGCGTTCGCCGAGCTCGGCCCGCTTCTCGAGCGGGAGCAGCGTGGGCTCGACCTTGAGGCCCTGGATGGCGGGGATCTCCATGGGCGGAAGCTACGCCGGAGGGCGGGCCATGCCCCAGTAGCGGTGCGCCCCCGGCACCCGCCGCTCGCCGACCACCTCGAACCCGTGCCGCCGGTAGTACGGGAGCGTCGCCGGGTCCGACGTCTCGAGGTAGACCGCGCGGCGGCCCGCGTCGGCCTCCCCGACGAGCGGGGCCATGAGGGCCGCGCCGAGCCCGGTCCGCTGCGCCTCGGGCGCGACGCCGAGGAGGAGCAGGTACCAGTGGCCGGGGGGGGCCGCCTCGGCGCGGAGCGCGTCGATCGTGTCGGCCAGCCGCTTGAGGCGGAGCGACGCCGCGACGCCGAACCGCGGCACGCCCCCCAGGACCCCGGCCCGCAGCGCGGCGGGGACCGTGATCCCGCGGCCGGGAGCGATCCAGACGGACTGGCCGGCCCCGCTCGCGGCCACGTAGACGCGCCCGCTCCCGAACCCGAGCCGGGGCACCAGCGAGCCGTAGTACCACCGGAGCCCCGCGTCGCGCACCTCGGGGTCGGGCCAGAGGAAGGTGCTGGCGGAGTCGTCGAAGAACGCGTCGCGCATGGCCCGCCCGAGGCGGGCGGGGTCGTACGACGCGGGGGTCGCGCGGCGGACGCGGGGGTCCATGCTCGGCGGGGAGGGGAGCGACGGGGACGCGCTGCGGGCGGGCGGGATCCGGAGCTCCGGTGTCAGACGGTTCCCCATTTCCCGGCGGCGGGGACCCGGAG
>CAXRFJ010000161.1:0-5665 GCA_964229475.1 Rubrivirga sp. | reverse complement strand
GCGGGCGGGGGGGGCGCCGCCGGGGGCCGCCGCCGCGGCGGGCTGGTCCGCGAGGAGGCGCGGGGCGCCGAGGTCGGCCAGCCAGAGGTCCTGCGCGGAGTACTTGCCGTCGGCCTCGCGGCGGGCGCTGGCGAAGGCGAGGCGCCGGCCGTCAGGGCTCCACCGGGGCGAGAGGTCGACCTGCGGGCCGGCCGTGACGTGGCGGATGGCGCCGGTCTGGAGGTCGAGCGTGAACAGGTTCTGCGCGCCCTCCGGGCCCCACGGCGTCCGGTCCGACGAGAACACGACCGTCCGGCCGTCCGGGCTGAGGTCCGGCCCGCTGTCGTTGTAGACGTCGTTGGTGAGCTGGCGGAGGGTCTCGGCGTCGCGGTCGTACAGGTAGAGGTCGGCCTGCCCGCCTCGGTCGATCCCCGAGAACACGACCTGCCGGCCGCCTGCGGACACCGTCGGCGAGTAGATCGCCACGAGCTCGTCGAAGCCGAGCATCGCCAGCCGGTCGCCGCTGACGAGGTCGACGAGGTGGACCACGTCGGTCGCGCCGCGCTTCGAGACGACCGCCAGGACGCCGTCGTCGCTCACGTCGAGCCGGCTCTCGAACAGGTGGAACGCCTCGAAGTCGAGCGTCCGCCCGGCCCGGAGGACGGTCCGCGGCTCGCCGACGGGCTCCAGGTCATCGTCGACGCGCTGGGCGAGCACGGCCGAGTAGCTCCCGCGGTTGGCGTAGAACAGGACCTCGCGGGCGCCGTCGGGCCGCACCCACGCGACGGGCTTCGCGTTGAACCCGCGCGCGCCGATGGGCTCGGTCGTCAGCGACGCGACGTCGACGTCGACAAGCTTCGGCGTGTACTGGGCGCGGATCCACGCCTCCCACCGATCCGAGACGGCGTACCCGTCCTCCCCGAGGACCACCTCGATGACGTGGTCGAAGTCGGTGCTCCGCCACGCCTCGTCGATCAGGTCGAGCAGGCGCTCCTCGCCGTAGGTCTCGGCCACGAACCGGCAGAACGCCTCGCCCTCCTTGTACATCACGTACGAGCCCGCGATGCGGTCCATGTCGTGGAGCGGCACGAAGAAGTTCGAGGCGACGGCGTCGCGCAGGATCATCTCGTGCTGGAAGTCGGGCTCGCCGCTCCAGTACTCCGCGATGCCCTCCGTGAACCACAGCGGGAGGAACTGGTCGGTCGGCCGGCGGTGGTCGCGGAGGACGCGCGCCAGCTTGTTGTAGGTGAACACGTGGACCAGCTCGTGCCGGATCACGCGCTGAAAGCGCCCGAGGTCACCGTCGGCCGGGATCACGACGCGGCCCTTGAGGAACTCGAAGAACCCGCCGACGCCGTCGGGGATGAAGCCGGGCGTCGTGTTGGTCTGCTTGAAGTGGAGGTTCGTGGCGTAGAAGATGAGCGGGACGCGGTGCGTCAGCGAGAGGTCGAAGCGCGTCTCGAGCACGTCGTACCAGTCCTCCGCCGTCTCGGCGCCGATGGCCGCGAGGTCCTCGGCCTCGGGGTAGTAGTAGACGTCGAAGTGCTCGGTCTCGAGCACGTGCCAGTCGAACCCGTCGTACTGGATCTTATTCCGCCCGAACGCCTGCGCCTGCGCCTCAGGGGCGGGCGCGACCGCCAGCCCGACGAGGGCGACGGCCGCGCAGAGGAGTCGGAGTCCGCCCGGCAGGAGTCGTGTCATGGTGGGGGCGCCGCGCCCGCGGCTCCGCCACGCTAGCCATGCCCGCGCACGGGCGCAAGGGCAGATCCCCTGGGCCACTCGCTCCGCGGCGTCAGTCGGCGAAGGTCCGGTTGTACTCCCAGATGGCCCGCTCGCGGGACCGGTGCGCGTCGACGAGGACGGGGCCCGACGCGACGGCGAGGGCCAACCCGCCGAGCGCGGCCCCCACCTGAAGGCCGTCGGGCACGTCCGTGAGCGGCGTGAGCGCGACGGTGTAGAGCAGCCCGGCCGCGACGTTCAGGAGTAGACCGGCCCGGTACCGGCTCCGCGACCGCTCGGCGTGGGCGAGCGCAGCGGGCGATCCGGCGACGGCGTCGCGCACGCCCCCTCCCAGGATTCCGAGGTCGGCCACGACCTCCTCCGCCCCGATCGGCCCGCGTACGACGTGGCTTCGGAACACGCCGGACTCGATCCGCAGCGCGCAGTGGGTGAACGAGCACGACGAGTCGACGGCGACCGGCTGGGCGGCGGCCGCGGTACCGAGGGCAGCGAGGAGAAGGAGCGATCGCATGGCGGGGTCGACGCGGTGTCTCGGGAGGCTACCCGCGGGCGCCACCCGTCACGAGGCCAAATCGCCGCACCCGCCCTCGCGCTACGCCAGTTGCTTCTTGAGCGACTGGATCGTCTCGACCGGCGTCGGGTCCACGCCCTTCCGCATCGCCAGCCAGAACGAGGCCGCGTCGCCCAGCTGGACCAGGCCGAGCGCGCGGTCGAGGCGGGAGTCCCCGCCGGACGCGATCTCCAGCCACCCGCCGATCCGGGGCTCGACCAGCGCCCGCGTGGCCGCGAACCGCTTGCCCACCTGCGGGTGGTCGTCCTCGTCCGTCAGCGCGACGACCCGCATCCGCGAGAGGAGCGCCTCTGGCCCGGCCTCGAACCCCATGATCTCGTTGTGGTCGAGCTCCGGCAGCACGTTGCCGACGGCCGGGTGCTTCGCGTTCTCGTGGATCTGCGTCCGCCACCGGAGGCCGACCGACTCCAGCAGCCCGACGCCCGTGTAGATCACCGGGAGCGCCCCGTCGAAGGCCGCGGCGAGGGCCTGCGCCGGGTTCGAGGCGTCGTCCTCGTCGTGGCGCGTCGCCCGCTGGCGGGCCGAGAGCAGCGCCGTCGCGAACGCGGCGTCGGAGAGCGGAGCCAGCCCGAGCGTCTGCGCGAGCCGGAGCACGACGCCGAGCGAGTAGCCGAGCGCCGCGCGCGGCTGGAGGCCGCCCGGGATGACCACGTGGTCGAGGCCGTCCGCCTCGGCGATCCCCTGGAGCGTCCCGCCGGAGGTGATGGCGAGGCGCCGCGCGCCGCGCGCCTTGGCCTCGGCGAAGGCGGCCAGCGTCTCCTCCGTCCCGCCCGAGTAGCTTGACGCGATCACGAGCGTCCGCTGCCCCACCCACCCGGGCAGCGCGTACCCGCGGTTGACGACGAACGGGAGCGGCGCCGTCGGCTCGACGATGCCGCGCACGAGGTCGCCGCCGATCGCCGAGCCGCCCATCCCGCACAGGACGATCCCGTCAAGCGCGGTCGGGTCGATCTCGAACGCGTCGGCGGCGGCGCCGCGGCGCCAGCCCTCGGCGAGGTGGTCGGGGAAGGCGCGGACGGCCCCGCGCATGTCGCCGGGGTCGATGGATTCGTCGTAGAGGGGGTCGGCCACAGCGGTCGAGAAGGGCTAAGAGGAGGGGGTCGTCAGTCGGCCGGTTCGTCGGCCATGCGATCGGCGATGCGGCGGGCGAGGCCGCCGTCGGGTTCGTCGAGGCCGAGGAGCTCGGCGAGGTCGCGGTTGTGGCAGGCGAGGAAGTACTCGAGCAGGCGGCGGACCGCGTCGGCGTCGGGCTGGCGGAGGGCGCGGCGCGCGAGGTCCTCGGCCTCGTCCATCGTGAAGGCGCGGACGACGCGCTTGACGAGCGTGAGGTAGGCCGGCGACGCGCTGAGGGTGTCGACGCCGAGCCCGACGAGGAGCGGCGTCACGCGCGGGTCCGCGGCGACCTCGCCGCAGACGGAGACCGGGATCCCGGCCGCCCGCGCCGCCTCCATCGTCCGGGCGATGAGCCCGAGCACGGCCGGGTGGAGCTCGCGGTAGAGCCCCGCCACGAGGTCGTTGCCCCGGTCGACCGCCAGCGTGAACTGGGTCAGGTCGTTCGTGCCGATCGAGAAGAAGTCGACGTTCCGGGCGAACAGGTCGGCCTGGAGGGCGACGGACGGGACCTCGACCATGATGCCGAGCGGGACGTCGGCGCGGTGCGGGAGGCCCTCGGCCTCGAGCTCGGCGCAGACCGCGCGGAACGTGCGGCGGAACGCGCGGACCTGCTCGATCCCCGACACCATCGGCAGGAGGACCCGGGGTGGGGCGTCGTCCGGGGCGGCGGCGGCGGCGCGGAGGACGGCGCGGAGCTGGGGCCGGAGGAGGTCGGGCTTGTCGAGGAGGATCCGGAGGCCGCGCCAGCCGAGGAACGGGTTGGCCTCGCGGCGGGCCATCGGGAGCACCTTGTCGCCGCCGAGGTCGAGCAGGCGGAACGTGACCGGGTGCGGCGCGGCGGCCACGACGGCGTCGCGGTACACCTCGTGCTGCTGGTCCTCGTCGAGCGCGCGGCCCTGCGTGAGGAACAGCATCTCGGTCCGGAACAGCCCGACGCCCTCGGCGCCGTACTCGTGGAGGAGCGGGAATTCCTCCCGGAACTCGACGTTGGCCTGGAGCCCGACGCGGTGCCCGTCGCCGGTCTCGGAGGGCGCGTCGCGGAGCGCGTCGCGGTCGGCCGCGATGGCGTCGAACCGGGCCGCCTTCCGCTCGGCCCGCTCCAGCGTCTCGGGGCTGGGGTTGACGATGACGGTCCCCGAGAACCCGTCGACGACCATCATGTCGTCGGGCTGGACGTGCTCCGCCAGCCCGTGGAGGCTGACGACGGCCGGCACGCCGAGCGCGCGGGCCATGATCGAGACGTGGCTCGTCGGGCCGCCGAAGTCGAGGACGACCCCGAGCACGCCGCGGCGGCTGAACAGGAGGACGTCGGCCGCCGTCAGGTTCTCGGCGACGACGACGCGGTTCGGGTCGATCCGCGACACCGCCTTCCCCTGCTGGAGGTTGCGGAGGACGCGGTTCTGGACGTCGAGGAAGTCGGCCGCGCGCTCGCGGAGGGCCGCGTTCGGGCTCCCCTCCATCCGGCGCCGGTGCTCCTGCATGACCGTCTGCACGGCCCACCCCGCGCCCGACCCGTGCTCCTTGACCCGCTCGACGACGGCGTCGTAGAACTGGCTGTCGCGGAGGATCAGCTTCTGCGCGTCGAAGATGCCGGCCGAGTTGTCGCCCAGCTTCTCGTGCGCGACGACGGCGATCTTCTTGAGCTCGCGCTCGCTGCGGGCCACGGCCCGCTCGAACCGGTCGAGCTCGGCCTCGACGTCCTCGGCGGACATGTCCTCCGGCCGCGCCTGGTAGGCCCCGGCCGTGAACAGGTAGGCCGGCCCGACGGCCACGCCGGGGGCCACGCCGATCCCCTCGACCCGGATCTCGGGCCGGACGGCGTCGGGCGGGGTCGGGGTGTCGGTCACGGGGGGTCGGGGGAGGCGACGGCCCGGCCGCCGAGGCGGGCGGGGCGGTCTAGAGCGGCTCGCCGAACCCGCGCTCGAACAGGGCCTCGAGCGCGTCGGCGGCCTCGTTCTCGTCGGCGCCCTCGAACAGGAGGTCGAGGGTCGCGCCCTGCTCCGCGGCCAGCGTCATGACGCCGATGATGCTCTTCCCGTTGATCTCGTACCCGTCCTTCCGGATGAAGAACTCGGCGTCGAACCGGGCGGCCTCGCGGACGATCATCGACGCCGGGCGCGTGTGGACGCCGGCTTTGTTGCGGACCGTGACCTGACGGGTGAGCATGGGCCTGGGGCTAGAGCGTGCGGGAGGCGAGGCCGCGGGCCAGCCGGCGGAGCGCGTCGGCGGCGGGGCCGGGCGGGAGCGCGTCGAGCGCGGCGC
>CAXRFJ010000160.1:0-4298 GCA_964229475.1 Rubrivirga sp. | reverse complement strand
CAGAACGTCGGCTCGCGGCCGAGCTCGCCTCGGGCCGCCCGGACGATCCGCTCGACGCGGCCGACGCCGCAATTGTAGGCCGCGAGGGCGAGGTGCCAGTCGCCGTCGAACCGGCCGCCGAGCCAGCGGAGGTAGCGCGCGGCGGCGTCCGTGGCGGGGCCCGTCTCGAAGACCGACAGCGAGTCGAGCCCGTAGTCGGCGGCCGTCTCGGGCATGAACTGCCAGAGGCCCCGGGCCCCGGCCCAGCTCTCGGCACGCGGGTTCAGCGCGCTCTCGATGACGGCGACGTACTGGAGGTCCTCCGGGACCCCGCGGCGGGCGAGCGTCCGCCGGATCTGGCGGAGGAGGGAGCGGTTGCGGCGGGCGGACCCCAAGAGGCGGCCGGCCGCGCCCCGCTGGCGCTCGACCTCGGCGGCGGCCTCGGCGGGGTAGAACAGCCACGCGGGGCCCGCGGCGCGCTCGGCCTCGGCGCGCTCGGCGGCCACGACGGCCGGGTCGCGGAGCGTCGGGGCGAAGTTCGTGCCGAGGGACGCGAGGGCCGGGCCGCGGAGCGCGGCCCACTCGTCGGGCGCGAGGGCCTCGCCGGCGACGGGGCCGTGGTGGGCCTCGTAGGCGGCCTGGGCCCGGAGCGCGAGGTCGCGGAGCGACGCGGCGGCGGCGGGGTCCGCCGTGAGCGCGTCGACGGCGCGGACCGCGTCGCTCGCCAGGTCGGCCGCCGCCTCGGGATCGGGCTCGGCCTCGGCCGCCTGCACGGCCTGCCGGGCGCGGACGACGGCGCGGGCCCAGGCCAGCGGGTCGTCGGGGGACACCGTCTCGGTCGAGTCGCCGGGGGCCGCCGCACGGGCGCTGGCGGGCGGCGCGAGGGCGGCGAGCGCGAAGAACAGGACGGCGAGCGCGGCGCGGAGCGTCGGCATACGGTGTGGTGGGATCGCGGGGGAGAAACCCCGGGGCGGGGGCCGTCCGTATCTCCGGACGGCGCGCGGGCCCGGCTTTCACCGGGTCCGCGCGCAGATTCCAAAGGTACCGGACACTCGCGGGGCCGTGGGGCGTACGGTCCGTCCGCCCCTACTTTCGAGCCTTCGACCGCTCCGGCCTCCCGCCGGCCCGTCCCCCCCTCCGTCCATGTCCGAGGCGCCCCCCTCCGAGGCCATCAAAATCCTGTTCGTCGACGACGAGCCGGACCTGGTCCCGCTCATCCGGCAGAAGTTCCGGTCGCAGGTCCGGGCCGGGGAGGTCGCCCTCGTGTTCGCCTCCGACGGCGTCGAGGCCCTCGAGCACCTCCAGGAGGACGCCGACATCGAGGTCGTCGTCACCGACATCAATATGCCGCGGATGGACGGGCTGACGCTGCTCGGCGAGCTCTCCGACCTCGGCCGCCGCACGCGCGCCGTCGTCGTCACGGCCTACGGCGACATGGAGAACATCCGGACGGCCATGAACAAGGGCGCGTTCGACTTCCTCACGAAGCCGATCGACATGGACGACCTCCAGATCACGCTCTCGCAGGCCCGCGAGGCCGTCGAGCGCGACCGCGAGGCCGACCGCGTCCGCCGGACCATCACGCGCTACCTCTCCGACAAGATCGCCCGGGCCGTCCTCGCCGACCCCCACGCGACGGGCTCGAGCGAGAAGCGCGAGGTGTCGGTCCTCATGTCCGACATCTCCGGGTTCAGCCAGCTCGCCGAGCGGCTGGAGCCGGAGCGGGTCGTCGAGCTCCTCAACGTCTACCTCGGCGCCATGACCGAGGTGGTCGACGCCCACGAGGGCGCCATCGACGAGTTCATCGGCGACGCCGTCCTCGTCATCTTCGGGGCCCCGCTCGAGATGGCCGACCACGCCACGCGCGCGACGGCCTGCGCCGTGGCCATGCAGTCGCGGATGGGCGCCGTCAACGAGGAGCTCGAGGCGCGGGGCCTCCCCACGCTGGAGATGACCGCGGCCGTGAACTCCGGCGAGGTCGTCGTCGGGACGATCGGGTCCGAGAAGCGGGCGAAGTACGGCGTGGTGGGGAGCGCCGTGAACCTCACCGCGCGGATCCAGACGCTGGCGGTGCCCGGCGAGGTCCTGATCTCGGACCCGACCTACCGGGCGGCCGGCGGCGAGGCCGGGCCGATCACGCTCGAGAGCACGCGGCGCGTGTCGCTGAAGGGGTTCGCCGAGCCCATCGCGATCCACAGCGTCGCGCGCGTCGACGGCGAGCACGGCGGCGCCGTGCCCCACGACGAGGACGCCCTCGCCCCGCTCGACGACCCGATCCCGTTCGGGCTGGCCGTCCTCGACGGCAAGGAGATCACGAACGACGACCACGCCGGCGAGGTGGTGGAGCTGTCGCAGACGGGCGCCCGCGCGCGCATCGGGACCGAGATCGACCCGCGCACGGACGTCCGCCTGACGTTCGAGCTCGAGGGCGGCCCGGCGACGCTCTACGCCAAGATCCTCGAGGTGACCGACGCCGGGGACGGGAGCTGCGAGGCCCACCTCCGGTTCTCGTCCGTCCCGCCGGCGGCGACCGAGGCCTTCGCCCGGATCCTGTCGTGAGCCGTCTCCGCCTGCTCGCCGCCGCGGCCGTCGCGGCCGTCCTCGTGGCGCTCGCCGTCGTCGGGCCCGGCCTCGTGGCCGCCCAGCCCGACGCCGAGCTCCCCGACGACGACGCCATCACGTTCCGGCACCTGACGGTCGAGAACGACCTGCCCAGCAGCGCCATCTTCGACGTCACGCAGGACGCGCTCGGCTTCGTCTGGGTGGGGACCGACGAGGGGCTCGTCCGCTTCGACGGCTACGACATGGTCCAGTACCGCCGGACGGCCGACTCGACGTCGCTGAGCGGGAACGTGGTGCAGGTCCTGGAGCCCGACGCCGGCGGCGCGCTCTGGGTGGGGACCGGCGCCGGGCTCAACCGCTACGACCCGGCCACCGACCGCTTCCTCCGCGTCTCCGGCCTCCCCACCGACGACGTCGTGGCCCTCGAGGCCGACGGCGAGGGCAACGTCTGGGTCGGAACGACGGCCGGGCTCGCGCTCGTCGGGGCCGACGGGACCGTCGCCGCCGTCGAGCGCCACGACGCGGCCGACCGCGCCAGCCTCCCCGACGACACCGTCGAGGCGCTCTACCTCACGCCCGGCGGGGACCTCTGGGTGGGCACGGGCGACGGCCTCGCGCGCCGCCGCGACGGCGCCTTCCAGACCGTCCGGCCGGACTCGCTGCTGGGCGCGTTCGCGGTCACGGCCATCACGCCGAGCAGCCGGGGGGCCCTCCTCCTCGGCACGTTCGGCGACGGCCTCGTCTCGTTCGACCCGGCCTCGGGCGACTTCGCCCGCCTCGACCTCGGCGGCGACATCAACGCCCAGAACGTGACCGACGTCCACGAGGACCCGAGCGGGACCGTCTGGGTGGCCACGCTGACGGGCGGCCTCCGGCGGCTGACGCCCGGCGTCGAGGGCGTCCGCGTGTACCGGGCCGTGGCGGAGGACCCCGGCTCGCTCGTCGACGACGACGTGTCGGCGCTCCACGAGGACCGCCAGGGCGTCCTCTGGGTCGCCACCTACGGCGGGCTCGACCGGTTCGACCGGGCGCGCGGGACGGCCGTCCGCCTCCGCCACACCGACGACCCGGCCTCGCTGGCCAGCAACGACGTCCGCGCCGTGCTGGCGGCCCGCGACGGGACGCTCTACGTGGGCACCGACCGGACGCTCGACCGGAGCGACGACCGCCGGACGTTCGAGCACACGGCGATCTCCGACGCCGAGGGCCTCGCCGAGCACCCCGTCCGCGCGCTCTACGAGGACCGCGAGGGGACCGTCTGGGTCGGGACCGAGGGTGCCGGGCTCCACCGCGTCGGCAGCGACGGCGAGCTCCGCCGCGCCGGGGGCCTGGGCCAGCGCGGCGGCGAGATCGCCGTGACCTCGCTCTTGGAGACCGAGGCCGGCGACTTCTGGATCGGGACGCTCGCCAGCGGCCTGCTCCGCTACGACCGAACTGAGGAGACCGCGGAGGCCTTCAGCGGCGGGGCGAACGGGTTGGGCAGCAACCAAGTGCTCGCCCTCGCAGAGGACGCCGGAGGCGCGCTGTGGGCCGGCACGGACACCGGCCTGTGCCGCCTCGGTAGTGCGCCGAGCGGCACGGCCAGCTGTCTCCGTGCCGACCCTGCCGATCCGGACGCCCTCGCCGATGGGTTCGTCTACGCCCTTCACGCCCGGTCGAACGGGTCGCTTTGGATTGGGACGCGGGGCGGGCTCCACCGGCTCGACACGCGCGACCTCGGCGCCGGCGTCACGCGCTACACGGCCGAAGACACCGAC
>CAXRFJ010000159.1:0-5876 GCA_964229475.1 Rubrivirga sp. | reverse complement strand
GGCTCGGCCGTGACCGCCTCCAGCGCCGGCATCCGCGCGTGGAGCGCCTCCGAGATCAGGAGCCGCCGCCCGCGCGGCCGGCACTCGCCCTCGATCCGCGCGGCCGTGTTGACCACGTCGCCCGAGTGGACGATGTCGCGCTTGAGGTCGCCGACCTCGGCCGTGACCACCCAGCCGCCGTGGCAGCCGGCCTTGAACCGCGGGACCTCGCCGTAGCGCTGGCGGTAGCGCTCGGCGTGCGTCGCGATCCGCTCGTCGACGAGGAAGAAGAACCGGAGCGGCGCCGCGTCGCGCTCGGCGCGCTTCATCGGCCACGACACCATGACCTCGTCGCCGACGTACTGGACGATCCGGCCGCCCGTGGCGAGGACGGGCTCCGCGACGTCGGCGAAAAAGTCGTTCTTGAAGTCGGTGAACGCGAGCGGGCCGAGGCGCTCGGCCCAGGCCGTCGAGTCGGTCAGGTCGAGGAACACGAACGCGCGCTCCTCGCGGACCGGCCGCCGGTAGCGCCCGACGAGGAGGGCCAGCAGCGTCTCCGGCCCGAGCACGCGCCGGAGCTGGAGGTTCAGGTTGATGAGGAACGACGCGCCGACGAGGAGCGCCAGCATCAGCCCCAGGTCGCTGTCGCGGATGAACGACCAGAACTCGGCCGACCGGAGCACCGTCGCCGGCGACGCCCCGCGCTCGATCCACACCACGACCGTGATGATGGCCACGACGCCCAGGACCACGGCGAGCGCGTAGGCGAGGGTCCGCGCCGCGAGCGCCGCGCCGAGCGGGAACCGCCGCCCGATGCTCGCCAGCGGCCCCGTCTCGAGCCACGCACCGACGCTCCCGAGCACGACGCCGAGGATGGCCGACCGCGTGAGCGCCGTGGCAGCGGTCTCGCCGTCTGGCGGCTCGAGCCCGACCACGCGGGCGGCCACGAACGCCGTCGCGGCCCACGCCACGATCAGCGACGGCGCCAGCCGCGCGGCCCGCCGCCAGTGGGGAGTGCCGAGGCGCGTCCGGCCCACCGCTAGGCGGCCGGCGACTGCGGCGCCGTGTGGGCCGTAAGCCACGCCACGGCCGCCGGGGCTTCCTCCGGCGTGTACGTCCGGATCTCGATGCCCGGCAGGAGCTTGCCCTCGAGGTCGGCCAGCGTCCGGAGCCACGCCTTGTCGCTCACGACGGCGTAGCGCGCGAACCGACCCCACTCGCCGAGCGCCTTGATCCCACGGGCGAGGTCCTCCACGAGCCCGGCCAGCGTGAACCCGTCGAGCCCGACGACCTCGGCGTAGAGCCCGATCGTCTCGGCCTCGTCGAGCGCGGCGTCGAGCGACGCCCACGCGAGCTCGACGTCCTCCTTGGTGACCTTCCCGCTCACGCGGAAGGCGACGACGTCGGGGCCGGGGGAGGGGAGGAGCTCGAGCATGGCGGGAGGGGAGGGTACCCGGGGCCGACGCGCGCCGGGCCCGGAAGGTCCCGCCTCGGCGTGCCCCTGGAAGCACCGAGGCGGCCGGGGTCGGCGCGGGGGCTCAGAGCCGGTCGGGCGCCGCGAGGCGGTCGGTCACGGCCTGGAGGAAGCGGGCGGCCTCGACGCCGTGGATCGCCCGGTGGTCGAACGTCAGCGAGAGCGCGATCCGGTGGCCCGGCCGGCACCCGCCGGCGCCCGGCTCGCAGACGGCGCGGACGCGCCCGACGCCCAGCGTCGCGACCATGTTGCCCACGAGGATCGGCGTGAAGTGGTCGACGCCGAAGCCCGCGAACGAGGCCAGCGTGACCGTCGTGTTGCGCGTGTCGTTGAGCCCGAGGTCGCCGGCCTCGGCGCGGGCGGCGAGGTCGCGGAAGGCGGCGTCGAGCGCGCGGAGCCCCAGCGCCTCCGCCCCCGGCACGACGGGCACGATCACGCCCTTGTCGAGGACCACCATCAGCCCCAGGTTCACGGCCCGGTGGACGTTGAGCCCCTCGACCCCGATCCGCGCGTTGACGTGGGGGTGGGCCGTCAGCGCGTCGACGAGCGCGCGCCCGACGACGGCCTCGACCGAGACGGCGTCGCTCTCGGGCTGGGCGGCGCGGAAGGCGACGAGCGGGCCGGCGTCGGCGTCGGTGTGGAGCGTGGCCTGGGCGCTCTGCTGGAGCGCCTCGTGCATCGTCCGGCCGTTGAGGACCTGGAGGCGGGAGAGGGGGACCGTCGTGTGCATGGCCGCTACCGGGGGTGGATGACGGCGACCGTGGCCCCGAGCCCGACCGGGGCGCCCTCCTCGCGCTGGATCTCGAGCACGCCGCCGGCCGGGGCCTCGAGCACGAGCGACACCTTGTCGACCATGACCTCGGCGATCGGGGCGCCGGCCTCGACCGCGGCGCCGTCGGCCACGAGCCACTCGGCGAGGACGGCCTCCTCGGTGCCGTCGGACTCCCACAGCGACGTGGGGATGGTCACGGGGGTGCGGTCGGCCATGGCGTGGGGCGGCGGGGCCGGCAGAGTACGACACCGCCCGCCCCGGCGCGGCCGAGGCCCCGAAACGGCGCAGGGGCGACTCATGGAGTCGCCCCTGCGGGTGCGGTGCGGTCCAGCGGGTCGCCGAGGCGGGCCGGGCTACCGGGCCGGGACCGGGGCCGGGACTAGCTCGCCGTCGGCCGAGCCGTCGCCCGCGAGCGGCGTGCTCGGGTGGGCGTCGGGGTCCGGCGCGTCGTCGGGCTGGCGGGCCGCGGCGAGGCGGAGCGCGAGGCTGTCGAACGCCGAGTACATGACCGGCACGATGACGAGCGTGAGGAACGTCGCGAACGTGAGGCCCGAGATGATGGCCGTGCCCATCGGGCCCCAGAACTGCGTGTTCTCCGAGCCGATCGAGAACGACGGGTCGAGGTCCACCATCAGCCCGACGAAGTCGATGTTGATCCCGAACGTGAGCGGGATGA
This sequence comes from Rubrivirga sp., assembly GCA_964229475.1. Lineage (GTDB taxonomy): Bacteria > Bacteroidota > Rhodothermia > Rhodothermales > Rubricoccaceae > Rubrivirga. The sequence continues at coordinate 2,975 of CAXRFJ010000159.1, read as the reverse complement.
GCCCGATCACCGTCGTGAACGCCGTCAGGAGGACGGGCCGGAGGCGCGTCGAGCCGCCGTCGACGATGGCCTCCTGCTTGTCCTCGCCGCGGTCGCGGAGCTGCTCGATGTAGTCGACGAGCACGATCGCGTTGTTGACGACGATGCCGGCCAGCGAGATCACGCCGATGAACGTCATGAGCCCGAACGGCGTCCGCGTCAGGATCAGCCCGAGCATCACGCCGATGAGGCTGAGCCCGACCGCGACCATGATGATGAGCGGGTTCTTGATCGAGTTGAACTGGGCGATGAGGATGATCGTGATGAGCGCGAGGCCCATCAGGAGCGCCGTGGTGAGGAACCCGAAGCTCTCGTTCTGCTCCTCGTTGGCGCCCGTGTAGGCCACGGCGTAGCCCGGCGGGGTGTCCGCCAGGACCGGGGCCAGCTCGGCCTGGACCTGGGCGAGCACGGCGTTCGCGTTGGCCCCCGGCGCGGCGTCGCCGAGGACGGTCACCACGCGCTCCTGGTCGAGCCGCGTGACGCTCCCGAGCCCGGAGGCCGGGACGATCCGGGCGACCGACACGAGCGGGACCTGGACGCCCTCGTTGAGGACCGTCAGCGACTCGATCTGGCGGAGGCTCTGGCGGTCGGCCTCGCGGAGGCGGACCGTGATGTCGTACTCGTCCTTGCCGTCGCGCCACTGGCTGGCCTCGACGCCGTTGACGGCGCCGCGGACGGCGAGGGCCACCTGCTGCGTGCTCAGGCCGAACGCCGCCGCCCGCTCGCGGTCGATCTCGACGCGGTACTCCGGCCGGCCCGAGTTGAGGTTGTCGCGGATGTCGACGAGCCCCTCGATCCGGCCCGCCTCGGTGGCCTCCTCGAGCCGGCTCTTGAGCTCGTTGGCGAGGTCCTGGATCCCCTCGAACTCGGGGCCCGAGACCTCGATGTTGACCGCGGCCCCGGTCGGCGGGCCGCCCTGGTCCTGCTCCACCTGGAGGTCGACGCCCGGCAGGCCCGCGAGGGTCTCGCGGATCCGCCGCATCGTCTCCGAGGAGGGCTCGGCCCGCTCCTCGTAGTCGACCATGTTGAGCGTGACCGACGACCGCTCGGCGCTCGCCGAGCCGCCGCCGAACATGACGTCGCCGCCGACGCCGACCGACGTGGCCACGTCGCGCGTGTTGCCGCCCGTCCCCTCGTCGGTCTCGACGAGGGCCTGGACGCGGGAGTAGACCTCGTCGGCGACCTCGTTCGAGCGCTCGATGTTGGTCCCGATCGGGGCCTCGGCCGTGATCTGGATGTAGTTGGGGTCCGTCGTCGGGAAGAACTCGACGCCGGTCGGGGCCACGAAGAACAGGGCGATCACGCCGACGAGCACGCCCAGCGTGGCCGTGAGCAGCCGCGCCCGGTTGTCGGTGAGGACGACGTACGGCGACCCGAACGACGTCGTCTTCCGCGCCCGCTCGCGCCGGCCGCCCGGCCCGAACAGGACGCCGAGGCCGCCGAACCCGGCGACGAGCGCCGGCAGCAGGAACATCCCGACGAGCACCTCGATGCCCTTGACGTCGGTCAGGTCGATCCGCCCGGCGAACGTCAGGAGCACGGCCAGCACGGCGACGATGGCGCCGAAGACGAGCCCGGCCTTGACGCTCGCGCGGCCGCCCAGGTACGCCGTCTCGAGGCTGTGGAACACGATCGCGAGGACGCCCACGAGGAGCGCGAGCGCGCCCGGGACGATGAGCAGGAACCCGGCCGGCGCCGCCGCGGCGTTGAGCGCGGCGCCCGCGATGAGGAGCACGAACCCGCCCGTGAAGCTGCCCAGCGCGAACGTGTTGCGCAGGAGCGCCCGCCTCACGCCGTAGTCGCGCTGGAGCATCCACTTGAGGAAGCGGCGGTAGGCGTCCGTCATGCGCGGGACGGTCTGCCCGGCGAACCGGCGGTGGGCCGGCTCGAGCGCGTTCCGGTAGAGCAGGACGAGCGCCGGGATCGCGACGGCCAGGAAGACGAGGGTCTTCCAGTTGGCGATGCCGACGACGAGCGCCGTGAAGGCCACGAGCCCGAGCCCGATCCGCCGCGCGCGCACGTTCGGCGGGCGGGTCTTCTTGGCGGCCTCCTCCTCGCGGATCTCGGCGTCGGTCTTGACGAAGAAGCCGGCCACGACCGGGTTGATCACGAGCGCCACGAACAGCGACGACGTCAGCGTCACGATGAGCGTCATCGGCATGTAGCTCATGAACTTGCCGATGATGCCCGGCCACAGGAGCATCGGGGCGAAGGCCGCGACCGTCGTGGCCGTCGAGGCCGCGACGGCGAGGGCCACCTCGCCGGTCCCCTTTCGCGCGGCCTCCCACCGCGAGTAGCCCTCCTCCCGGAACCGGTAGATGTTCTCGATGATGACGACCGCGTTGTCGACGAGCATCCCCAGCGCGATGATCAGCGAGAAGAGGATGATGAAGTTGAGCGTCTGGCCCATCACCGAGAAGACCAGGAAGCTCACGAACATCGACAGCGGGATCGCGAGGCCCACGAGCGCCGCGTTCCGGACGCCGAGGACGAACAGGAGCACCGCGACCACGAAGAGGATGCCCGCGATGATGTTGTTCTCGAGGTCCTTGACCAGGATCTCGACCTGCTCCGACTGGTCGCCGGTGAGGACGTAGCTCGTCCCCGACGGGAACGCGAACGCGTCGATGGCCGCCTCGACGCCGTCGACCACTTCGATGATGTTCTCGCCCGAGGTCTTCTTGACGTTGAGCCGGATGACCTGGAGGTTCTCGACGCCCTCGACCGGCACGAACTCGCCGTCCTCGGTCTCCTCCTGGACGATCTCGAGGCGGGCGTAGCTCGAGCGGTCCTTGTACCCGAACGTGACGTCGGCGAGGTCGCGGACGTAGACGGGCGTCCCGCCCGGCGAGGACACGACGAGGTCGAGGATCTCCTCCGGCCGGTCGAACTCGCCGTTGACGCGGACGAGGTAGTTCTCGGGCCCGACGTCGACG
>CAXRFJ010000158.1:0-10724 GCA_964229475.1 Rubrivirga sp. | reverse complement strand
GGCCCGCCCTCCGGCGCGCCATCCCCACCCAGCCCAACCGGTCTCCCTCACCGCCGTTCGTCGGCCTGCGCGCCTCAGCGCCAGGGGCTCTACATGCCCTCTCGCCGCGCGCTCCTCCCCGCCCGACCGGGATCACTCGGGACGTGCTTGCTCGCGGCAGCGGGCACGCCAGGGGCCTACACGGGCGCCCCGCCCCTCCGCCGACCATCCCCGCATCCCGCTCCAACCTGAGGACCCGCTTGAACGCCCCCCCTGAGTGCCTGGGCACTTTTCAAAGTGCCTGAGCACTATGGAAAAGTGCCTGAGCACTCGTACCTTCGCACTCCCCTCCCCCCGGCCCCATGAAGACGATCGCGTTCACGAACCAGAAGGGCGGCGTCGGCAAGACGACCTCCGCCGTCACCATCGCCGCTGTCGCGGCCGAGCGCGGGGCGTCCGTCCTCGTCGTCGACCTCGACTCGCAGGGGTCGGCCACCGAGCTGTTCCTGGGGAGCGACCCCCCGAGCCCCGGGCTCAGCGACGTCCTCTCCGGCGAGGCCCGGTGGGCCGACGTCGTCCGGACCGGCCGGGAGCCCGGCGCCCTCGGACCGGGCTCGGGCCGCGTCGACGTGCTGGCGGCGACGGAGGGGCTCACGCTCTTCGAGGAGTCCATCGCCGAGACCGGCGACCTCTGGGCCGTCGGGACGCTCGTCAGCGGCGTCCGGAAGGCCGACCGCTACGACCTCTGCGTGGTCGACTGCCCCCCGGCCATCGGCCGCCTGAGCCTCAACGCCGTCGCGGGCGCCGACCTCATCGTGGCGCCCGTCACGCTCTCGTCGCTATCGATGCGCGGGGTCGTCCGGCTCCGCCGGATGGTCGACGCCGTCGAGGGCGCGCTCGGCGAGGTCCCCCGCGTGCTCTACCTCCCGTGCGCCGTCGACGCCCGGTACTCGGAGACGGCGGAGTTCCTCGGCGTGCTCCACGAGGCGTTCGGGGAGTACCCCGAGGGCGACGTGCTCCCCCCCGTCCGCACAAGCTCGGCCGCGAGCCGGTCGTACGCCCGCGCGCTCACGGCCGTCGAGTACCGCCCGGACGGCCGACTCGCCGAGGACTACCGAGCGGTGCTCGACGTGCTCGTCCAGCAGGGCTCCCTCGCCCTCCCAATCCAGGCCACAGCGTAGCCCCCCTCCCACTCCAGCAGCACCGGATCATGGCTGACGACGAACGCAAGATCGACTTCCTGGGGATGCTCACGCAGCCCCGCCGCCCGACCACGACGCCGGGGCAGGCTGACCGCTCGACACCCCCGGCCAGCCGAGCGACGCCGACCGAGCCCGCCCCGGCCCCAGCGAAGCGCCCTGCCCCCAAGGAGCCCTCGAAGGGCGGCACCAAAGGCTCCGGCTCGAAAGGCAAGAAGGCCGCGCCCAACCGAGGCAACTACCTCGGAAACGGTCTCTACCTGCACAAGGGGGGCGAGAAGCGGAAGATGACCTCGTACATCGACCCCGCCATCCACAAGGAGGTGAAGGTGGCCGGGGCGAGCGGCGACGACTCGCGCGGCTCGGACATGAGCGAGATCGTGGAGAACGCGCTCCGGGCGTTCGGCTTCGGCGGGAAGGCGTGAGCGGTCGGCTGAAGACGGTCGCGCGCGCGTCGCTAGGGCTGGGGGCCGTGCTTGTCGCCGTCGCCGTCGCGGCCCACGCCGCCGGCGTCCGGTTCAACTACACCGACAGCCTCCCCCGCGGGCTCTACCTCGCCTCCGACTTCGACCCGTCCGACGCCCGGACCGGCGTCCTCGTCGAGGCGTGCCCCGACCGAGAGGCCGCCGAAGCCGTCGCCGACTACCTCCCGAACGGGGCGTGCCCCGGCGGGGTCATCCCGCTCGGGAAGGAGATCGCGGGGCTCCCTGGAGACCGGGTCGTCGTGGACAGCGCGGGCGTCACCGTCAGCGGCACTCGGCTCCCGAACAGCGCCCCCCTCTTCCGTGACCGCGCAGGCCGTCCGCTCGTCCCGCGTCTGGGAGAGCACGTCCTCGGCCCGGGCGAGTACTGGCTCCACTCCGGCCGAGTCCGGACGTCGATCGATTCGCGGTACGTGGGCCCCGTCTCCGACATCCGATCCAGGCTCCGCGCGCTCCTCGTAGAGGACTGATTCCACGGCCTGTACGTCCTCGGGCGGAGGGGCCGTCGCCGGTCCACTGTGCGCAATTGGTGAAGGAAATGCTCTGCTGGGCTTGACCAGAGCAGCGGCGTATTACAAATTGAACCACGCGAATACGGCCCCGTCCCTCCACCACAGATGGCCCAGCAGCACGACACCCCGAAGCGCGACGAGGACTCGGCTACCCGGCGGGTCCCCCTCCTCCGCGGCCGTAAGCGGACCGCCCCCGACGTCTACCAGAGACTCCGAGAGGTCGCCGACCGGGTCCACCGGCGGGAGCGCGTGTGCACCGTGGGGCCGACCGGGCTGGCACACGAGGCGTACCTCCGGCTTCCCGGCGAGGTCCGCGACGACCCCGACGCCCACATGGGCCGGGTCTACCGCGAGATGAACCACGTGGTCGTCGCGCGAGCCCGTGCGCGGAACCGGCAGAAGCGTTGGGGCTCCGCCGTCCGGGAGACGCTCGTGGAGGAGCGCCTGCCTTCGGGCGTAGACGCCGACCCCGAGGCGGTCGTCCACGGCGCCATCGACCTCGGGGCGGTCCTCGACCGGCTGGGCCAGGTGTCGCCCCGGCTCCGGGAAGTGGTCCGGCTCCGCTTCGAGGTCGGGCTCACCGTCGGTCAAGTGTCGGCCACGCTCCGGGTCCCGCTCCGGACGGTCGAGCGGGACTTGACGAAGGCCCGCGGGCTGCTCGGGGTCCTCCTCCGGCCGGACGCCCCTCCCGACTGAACGACGCGGCCCGCCGCCCCCGTTTCGGGCGTGGGAGACGGCGTCCCGATCCCTAGACGAGGGCCATGAGCGACGACGAGACGCCCCCCGCCCCACGAGGTGACGGCTCCTCCACCGACGCGGCCTCCTGGCTCGCGGACCACTGGGAGGACGTAGAGCGGTCCTTCGACGAGGTGTTCGCGCTCCCTGAGGAGGAGCGCCGTTCGGCCGTCGGACGGATGCCGCCCGGCCCCATCCGCCGGGGAGTCGAGGACCTCTTCGAGGCGGTCGGCTGGGGACGGACGGGGGGCCGATCGGTAGACGGCCAAAAAGCGGCCGGCGACGAATCAAGTGCCCAGGCACTTTCATACCCTAGTGCCCAGGCACTCGGCCCGAGCACAGCTCATCCTTCTGACGACTTCGCTGCCCGCCCGGCGTCCCAAACGTCCGGTGACCTCGTGGGGACACGGGCCGGATGCTACGTGGTCCGACGCAAGGTGGGGGAGGGCGGGATGGGGGCCGTGTACCTCGCCGACGATCCGAGGACGGGTCAGCGAACGGCCGTCAAGGTGCTGACCTCGACGGCTCCCAACGCACGCACGAGGTTCGTGAGGGAGCAACGCCAGCTCACAGCGCTCAGACACGAGTCGATCCCCAAGCTCCTCGGTTCCGGGGCGACTGAGGACGGGCGGCCGTTCTTCGCGATGGAGTACGTGCGCGGCGCCCCGATCACGGACTTCGCCAGAGCGCACTCGCTGAGTTCGACGGAGCGGCTCGGGGCCTTCGCGATCCTCTGCGACGCCGTCCGCCACGCCCACGCCAACCTCGTGGTCCACCGCGACATCAAACCGTCGAACGTCGTCGCCTCGAAGGGACCCGACGGCGAGTGCCGCGTCCACCTCCTCGACTTCGGCGTCGCGAAGCCCCTCGACGACCGCGATTTCGGGACCTCGTGGGGCAGGGGAGGGGACACGACAGGGCCGGGGTTCCGGCCGATGACGCCGGCCTATGCTGCCCCCGAGCAGGCCCTCCCTGCGGGAGCGGGGCGGGCCGCGGAGACGACGACGGCGACCGACGTGTTCGCCCTCGGCACCCTCCTCTACGAGCTCCTGACCGGCCGACGCCCGCTCGACGGATGCGCCCCACCCTCGAGGGTGGTCGAGCTCGACTTGGGCCGCCAGCGGCGTTGGGCCATCGACGCCATCGTCGAGCGGGCCATCGACCCCGACCCGGATCAGCGGTACGGCTCGGCCGACGCCCTCTACGTCGACGTGCGCCGGGTGTTGAACGGGCGCCCTCCCGCCGGGGTCGGTGTGAGCTTCACCCGTCGCGCCACGTGGTTCGCCGCCCGGCACCGCGGAGGGCTCGTCGCGGCGGCGGCCTGCGTGCTCGCCGTGGTCCTCGCCTTCACCGCCGCCGAGCAGCGCTGGCGGGCCTTGACGGGGAGTGCCGAGGCGAGCGCCGGTCAACTCGCGCTCGTCGTCGAAAACGTGATCCGGTCGGCACCCATCGAGGCCCGGGCGGGGCGGGCCTTCCTCGTTCGGACCGCCGAGATCGTCGAGGGCGGCGTCAGCCAACCGACCGTCGGCGCCGACCTCTCCCTCACGCTCGCCGAGCAGCTGTCCGAGCGGGGAGACCGTGACGAGGCGCTCCGTCTCTACAGCCGAGCGGTCCTCCTCCGCGCGGCGAGCGGCCCGGACCACCCCACCGTCATCGCAGCGCTCCGGGGTCAAGCCCGGTGTGCGGCCGGGTTCGCCGGGCGCGAGATCGTCGGGACCTCGACTCCAGACGGTCTCCGGCGAGCCGCCGAGCTCGCCGAAGAGGCTCACGCCCTGGCGGTCTCTCGTTACGGCGAAGGCAGCGCCGTCGCCGCGTCCATCGAGACCGACCTCGCGCTCTACAGCGTGTACGCGGGGGAGCCGGGCAGAGCGCTCGACCTATCGCGACGTGCGAGCGCCGTGTTCGACCGGCTTGGCCGAGACCCCGAGGTCGAACGGGGGGGAGGAGGTCGTGCCGGGGTCGGGAGTACGACCCCCGCGTTCCCACTCACGAAGAGCACGGTGGGCCTCGGCCTGTTGGCGGCTCGAGCCGGGGCGGTCGCTGCGCTGGCGCTCACCGCACAAGGCAAGCACGACGAGGCTGCCGAACGAGCACGGAGTGCGACCGCGGCGCTCCGTACTTCCGGCCGCCCGAACGGGCCTGTGGAGACGGCCGAGGCTTGGGCCGAAGGCGTCGCTCTCGGGCTCCACGTCGAAGCCCTCGCCCTCCAGCAGGCGGGCGCCCGTTCCGAGGCGCTGGAGGTCACGGGTCGGGCCGCTCGGGTCCTGTCTGACCAGTTCGGAGAGGGCGACCGCCGGGCCGTTCGTGCTCGGACGCATGACGCCGTTCTCACGGCGGACAGGGGGCCGCAAGACGCCGCCGTCTTCTCTAACGTGGTCGCTGATGCGGAGGCCACGGGGGACCCTGCCGTCCTCGCGTACGCGCTGACGGAACAAGGCCGAGCGCTTGAACAGTGGGGGAGCAATGCCGCGGCTGCGGTCCCGCTCCGACGGGCGGTCGCCATGAGGCTGAAGGACGCGGGACCGGGGACCGCAGTGGTGGCGCGAGCGGCTCTCGCCGAGATCGCGCTAGAGTCCGGCGACGTCGCCCGTGCGCTCGAACTCAGCGAGGCCGGTCTTCAGATCGCTCGCGACCACCTGCCAGCGGCCGGTCCGTACTTCGACGCCCTCCTGACGGCCGCTTCCGTGCACGCCGAGGCCCTGGTTGCCGACGGGCGCGGGACTGAGGCTGTGGTCGTCCTGGAGTCCGCCGTGTGGGGCACGAGATCGGAGGGGGGCAAAGCGTACGAGCGCGCCGAGCGTCTGCTGGAGACACTGGAGGGCCAGTAGGACCGAGGCCCAGACGCAAGTACCTGGGCACTTAGTGTCATAGTGCCCAGGCACTTTGAGATCGATCCTGGTGGACGTCACCAATCAGAGGGGAGGGGGAGACGAGAGCGTCCGGAAAACTGCGGAGGAGGGTGGCGGGATCGGAGGCGGTCCGGCACCTACCGGGATGAGCACTCCGTCGCAAGGCGCCCAGACCGACTCCCTATGACCGCGCTCGCCGCAACATCGTCCGGCCAGGACCTCTCGAAGGAGTCCCGCTACCGTGGGCTCATGGAGCGGTACCTCGGCCCCGAGGTGGTCGCCACGTTCGCCGACGACGACGTCACCGAGGTCTACGTCAACGCGGGCGACGGCGTGCTCCGCGCCGACACGCACTCGCGCGGCAAGGTCTCCCTTGGAGCCGCCGTCCGCGGCGACCAGGTCGAGCAGTTCCTGGGCACCGTCGCGGCCTACCGGGGAGACACGCTCGGTCCGACGACGCCCTCGGTCCAGGCCGAGCTCCCGGCCGAGACGTTCGGGGGCGCCCGGCTCCAGGGGTTCGTCCCGCCGCTCGTCCCTCGCGCCTGCTTCGTCATCCGCAAGCCCGCCCGGCGCGTGTTCACGCTCGCGAGCTACGTCGAGCACGGGACGATGACGCCCGCCCAGTGCCGGGCCGTCAAAGCCGCCGTCCGCGACCACGAGAACGTCCTGGTCTGCGGCGGGACTGGCTCGGGCAAGACGACGCTCTGCAACGCGGTCCTCTTGGAGATGAGCGAGCAGTACCCGCGCGAGCGCGTCGTCGTGCTCGAGGACACGGCCGAACTCCAGTGCCGGGCCGACGACCACCTCGCCCTCCGGACGACCGAGGGCGTCTCGCTCTCGGACCTCGTCCGGTTCACGCTCCGCTGCACGCCGGACCGGATTGTCGTCGGCGAGGTCCGCGACGGGGCCGCGCTCCACCTCCTCGACGCCTGGGCCACGGGGCACCCCGGCGGGTGCGCGACGGTCCACGCAACCGACGCCCGGGGCGCGCTCCGGCGCCTCGACCGGCTGGCGCAACGGGCGGGGGTGCCGTCTCAGCACGCGCTCGTGGCCGAGGCCGTCGGAGTCGTCGTCGTGATCGAGGGCGGCAACGAGGGCCGACGTGTCCGCGAGCTCGTCCGCGTCGACGGGTACCGCGACGGGGCCTACGTGCTCCACCCCATCTGACACCGGGGACGCCCACGCGGGCACGGGGCCGACGGCGGCCCCTGCCCGACCGACCCACACGCCGGGGACGCCCGGCTTCACCGGCGGACCGACTCCGCCCACCGCCCTCAAGGGCAGCACCATGAACTCACTCTCTCCCTTCACGTCCGGGGCTGCCCGGCACTGGGCTCGCGTCCCGGCCCGCTTCCTCGGTCTGCTCGCGCTCACCGTCCTCATGGCCGCCGAGGCCTCGGCCTCCGGCGGCGCGGCCATGCCGTGGGACGGCCCGCTCCAGACGCTCGCGGACGCGCTCACCGGCAACACGGTCCGCCTCGTGGCCGTGATCGCGATTGCGATGGGCGGCATCATCTGGGCCTTCACGCGGAACGAGGAGGGCGCCAAGCGGATCGGCCAGGCCGTCCTCGGTCTCGGCATCGCCATCGGCGCGACGACGTTCGCGGCCACGCTCGGGATCTCCGGGGCCTCCTTCTAGACCGCCCCGTCCGGGCCGGTCGGAGACATCCACGCGCTGGCCCGCATGCGCTCCACCGGCCCGGTCGCTGGGACCACGCCATCCGACCCTCCATGCCGTCCCCCCAAACGCGCCGCCACGACCGTGCGGACGGCCTCCGGGCCGCCGAGCGGCTCCCCGAGCGCCCGGTCCACCAGTCGCTCGTGCGCGTCCCCCGGTTCGCCGGCGTCGACCGCTCGTTCCTCATCCTCGAGGTCACGCTCGTCGTCTGCCTCGTGTACCTCCTGGGCCTCTCGGTCGGCTCGGGGCTGGTCGTCCTCGCCGTCGTGGCCGGGGTCCACCCGCTCATGGTCAAGCTCTCGAACGTCGACGAGCTGCTCCCCCAGTTCGCCGCGCGGACGCTGGGCCAAGCCGACGCCTACGACCCGCTCCCCCCGGCCTCGACGGGCTCGCGGAAGCCGACCCGGTCGGTCCCTAGCCAATAGCCACGGCCCCCCGCCCACGCTGCCATGAGCCTCCTCGCCGCCGCCGTCGGACTCACCGCGGGCGCCCTCGGCGCCGCCGGGCTCGGCCGTCTCCGTGAGCACCGGGCGGCCCCGCGCGGGCTCTCCGACCTGCTCGGGTGGGGGTTCCTGGTGGGGGAGGGGGTCGTGCTCATGAAGGACGGGTCGTTCCTGGCCGCGTGGCGCGTCCGGGGCCGCGACCTCGCCTCCTCGACCGCCGCCGAGGTCGTGAACCTGGCGGGCCACGCGAACGCCGCGCTGGCGGCGCTCGGCGACGGGTGGATGGTCCACGCCGACGCGGTCCGCCGCGACGCGACGGGCTACGCGCCCTCGGAGCGCTGCCACTTTCCCGACCCCGTGAGCCGGGCCATCGACGGCGCCCGCCGCGCCCGGTACGCCTCCGTCGGCGAGCACTACGAGACCGAGGCCGTCCTCACCGTGACCTACACGCCGCCCGCGGGGCTCGCGAGCCAGCTCCAGACGCGGCTCGTGAGGGGCCGCGAGGACGGGTCCGCGTCCGAGGTCTGGGACCGGCTCGTAGGCCAGTTCGAGCGCGACCTCCGCGGCGTCCGCGACCGGCTCTCCTCCGCGATGAGAGTCGAGCGGCTCGGGAGTGCGGACCTCTTGCGCCACCTCCACGAGTGCTTGACCGGGCTGGACGACGCCGTCGGTGTGCCGGGGCGGGGGGCGTACCTCGACCACGCCCTGAGCGACCAGCCGTTCGTCGGCGGGTTCGAGCCGCGCGTCGGCGCCAAGCACGTCCGCGTCGTGGCGGTCCAGGGCTACCCCAACACGACGCGGCCCGGCCTGGCCGACCCCGCCCTCCGCCTGCCGTTCCCGTACCGCTGGAGCGTCCGGTTCCTCCCGCTCTCGCCGACCACGGCCGTGAAGGCCATCGGGAAGGCCCAGCTCGGGTGGTTCCAGAAGCGCCGGGGCGCGGGCGACTGGGTGAAGGACCTGGCCTCGAAGCAGAAGCGGGAGACGACGGAGATGGACCTCGCCTTCCAGGACGGGAACGCGACTCAGATGGTCCACGACGCTGGGAGCGCCCGCGCGGCCAACTCGGGCGGCGACGTCCGGTTCGGGTACCTCACGGTCTCCGCCGTCGTCATGGCCGACACCCGGCGCGAGGCCGACGAGCGGGCCGCCGTGCTCCTGAAGACGGTCCGCGACCTCGGGTTCACGGGCCGCGTCGAGGACGTCAACGCCGTCGACGCCTTCCTGGGGACGCTCCCCGGCCACGGCCACCCCAACCTCCGCCGCCCGCTCCTGACGACGGAGAACGTCGTCGACGTGTTGCCGCTGACGGCGCCGTGGGGCGGCCACGAGGCCGTCCCCTCCCACCTGGTCCCCCCGGACAGCCCGCCGCTCTTGTGGGCCAAGACCGACGGGTCGACCCCGTTCCGGCTCTGCCTCCACGAGGGCGACGTCGGCCACACGCTCGTCGTCGGGGCCACGGGCGCGGGGAAGTCGGTCCTCGTCGGGCTCCTGCTCGCGCAGTGGCGCCGGTACGAGCGCGCCCGGACGGTGACGTTCGACGTCGGGTACTCCCACTACGTCTCCGGCCGCGCGATGGGCGCGGCGCACTACGACCTCGCCGGACCGCTGGCGGCCCGGAACCCGGTCCAGATGCAGCCGCTCCGCGACGTGGACCGGCCCGAGGTCCGGACGTGGGCCGTCGACTGGGTCGAGCAGCTCGTCGAGCTCCAGGGCCAGTCGCTCACGCCGGAGGAGCGGGGGCGGCTCGCCCACGCCGTCGGCCTGCTGGCGGAGAACCCGCCCGAGGGCCGGACGCTGACGGCGCTCCTCGTGAACCTCGGGACCGAGCGGCTGAGGGCGCTCGTCCGGCCGTACACGCTGGAAGGGGCCTACGGTGCGCTCTTCGACGCCGACCGCGATTCGTTCGCACGTGCGGACGTGCAAGCGGCCACCGACGGCCGCGGCAGGGGAGAGGGTGCCGTCCGGCACCAGGTCGTCGAGCTCTCGCACCTCGTCGGGATGTCCGACCGCGTTCTCGTCCCGGCGCTGACGTACCTGTTCCGCCGCGTCGAGGAGTCGCTCGACGGCTCGCCCACGCTCATCGTGATCGAAGAGGCGTGGGCCGCGCTCATGCACGGCCGGTTCGCCGACCGGCTCCGCCAGTGGCTCCTCACGCTCCGGAAGCGGAACGCGGCCGTCGTCGTCGTCGCCCACAGCCCGGCCCAGTTCAGAGACGGCGTCAAGGGGGCCCAACTCCTGATCGAGAGCTGTCCGACGCGGATCTTCCTGCCTAACCCCGACGCCGCCGAGCCCGACACGGCCGCGCTGTACCGGTGGCTCGGGCTGAACGGGGCCGAGGTGGCCCGGCTCGCGCGTGCCCGCAAGAAGCGGGACTACTACGTCCGCTCGCCGTCGGGTGCGCGGATGTTCGACCTCGCCCTCTCCGACCTCGAACTCGCCTTCCTCACGGCGCTCCCCGGCCGGTCGGCCGACGAGACGGTCCGCGAGGCCGCGCGGCTGGCCGAGACCGAGGGCGCCCGGTGGCCTCAGGCATGGCTTCGCCTCACCGGTCTCCCCGGCCACATCGACGCGCTAGCAGAGCCGTTCGGCTCAGGCGGCCGACGCGACGAGAGGGCAACGAGCGGTCCGCCCGTCCGCCCTCACGGGGCGGGTCTGGTCGGCCGGGCGTCGGCGGTGCACGCCGACGTCTCCCAGGGGCCGCTCTCGGCCCCACCGTCGGCGGTCGGCCCTCCGCGGCCGTGACCCCGGCGGCCTACCCTCACCGGGGTCGGTCCGCCCTCGCCGTCGGGCGTCGGGCATCCCGCTCCCACAGCCCAAGCACCATGCTCAGGCACTCTCTCTCCGGCC
>CAXRFJ010000157.1:0-5731 GCA_964229475.1 Rubrivirga sp. | reverse complement strand
CGGTCGCGGTCGAGCCGATGGGGCGGCGGGCCGACGCCCTCGCGGCGTGGCAGCGGGCGTGGCGCCAGGGCCGCGGCCGGCGCGTCGAGCGGGACGCGCTCGTCGCCTCGGGCGCTGTCACGGACGCGTTCATCGACGAGGTCTGGGGCCTCTGCGGCGACCTCGACGGCGACGCCGGCCGGCTCGTCGAGTGCCTCCACCGCGGCGACCTCGCCCGCTTCCAGAGCCGCCAGGCCGAGCGCCTCGAGGCGTTCCTCCTCGACGAGGGCTACCTCTCGCCCGACGACCGGCTCTCCGACGCCGAGGTCCGCCGCCGGGTCGCCGAGGCGGGGCCGCCCGGCGCGCTCGACGACGCCCTCGCGGTGCTGGAGCGCGTGCGCCAGCGGGCCGAGGCGGTCGCCGGGTAAGGCCCGGCACGGGCGCGGCCGATGTCCGACCTTAGGGGCCCTGGCTCCCGGTCCCATGCTGCGCAACGTCTTCACTCCGCCCTGCGGGTTCGACCTCACGACCACGACCGTCGCGACCTCGGACGGCCTCGCCGCCATCGCGTTCTGGGGCTACCGCCTCGTCGTCCACCCCGACGGGACGTGCTTCGTCCACGAGACGTACTACGACGGGCGCGAGGGCATCCTCGGCATCGCCCGCGCCGCCGCGCGGCCCTGCGGCGACGACGCGGCCGCCGTGCTCGACGAGCTCCAGCGGATGGAGGAGGGCCTCCGCGAGCCGCCCCTCCGCATGCTCGACTACGTCGACGACGCGCCGGTCGGCGGCGACGGGGCCGGCGGGCGGCCCCCGCTCGGCGACTGACCCCCGGGCGGATGTCCGAACTCGAGGAACTGCTCGACGCGCTCGACGCGATCTACGCCCACCGCGACGACAGCTTCGTCGTCGTCCGGGTCGAGGGCGAGGACCACCTCTACGCCGAGATCGGGGCCGCGGCCGGCGCGACCGGGCTGGAGGCCGAGATCGTCGGGGCGGCCGGCCCGGAGCCGGCGGGACAGCTGTCGCCGTCGCAGCGGGCCGCCCTCCGCGAGCGGGGGTGGGAGCGGTACGGGAACGCGCTCTGGGGCCGTGCCTGGCCCGAGACGCCGGCGCGCAGCGACCGCCAGCGCGTGGCCTACGAGACGCTCCGGACCCTCGGCGAGGTCTACGGCACGACCGGGACGGTGTACGTCGACGAGGTCGAGCTGGCGGGGGAGGCGGAGGCCCCGGGCGCCCCGGCCACGCCGGAGGCCCAGCGCCAGGCACGGATCGTGGCGTTCGTCGTCGCGGCGCTGCTGGCCGTCCTCGGCCTCGCGCTGGCCATCTTCGTGGGGGCGGCGGCGTAGCCGCGCCGCCCCGACCGATCGGTCGGGCCGAGGTGCTAGAACGTCGCGCCGAGGTAGACGGCGTTGAGGAGGAGCCCGTCGGTGCCGCGCCAGAACGCGCGGAAGGCCGGGTCGAAGTCCATGAGGACGACGCGGCCCGCGCCGAGGCGGCCGGCCTTGAGCCCGGCCGCGCCCGCCAGCCGCGCCTCGGTCGACGCGGAGGCGTACCCGCTGAGGACGGGCTCGTCGGCGTAGACGCCCACGTCGGCGCCCGCGCCGGGCGCGGACGGCTCGAAGAGCGCGGTCCCGGACTTGAAGACGGCGACCTGGTCGCCGTAGCCGTAGGCCAGCGGGTGCGTCGGGTCCAGGCGGAGGTCGAGGATGCTCCCGCCGAGGGCCTGGGCGCCGCGCGCCGCGTCGCGGTCGGCGTAGGCGTAGGCCGTCGAGTCCGTCGCCGTCTCGCGGAGCGGGGCGTCGAGGAGGCCCGCGCGGGCCGCCCACCGCGCGCCGCCCTCGATCCCGATGAGGACGCCGCCCTCGCGCACCCAGCTCCGGACGCGCGCGGTCGCGAGCGAGTCGAGCGATCCGTACCCGCCGTCGGCCAGGACGAGCGTCGTGTAGCCGTCGAGGTCGGGGAGCGCGGCCGGATCGAGGAGCGAGACGCCCTGCCCGAACCGGTCGCTCAAGAGGTGCCACACCTCGCCGACGCCGTAGACGCTCGCGCCCTCGCCGGCCAGGAGCGCGACGCGGGGCGCCTGGAGGACGGGCCACCCGCGGCTGCCGAGGTCGGCGCCCGACGGCGTGAGGCCCGAGCCCAGCGCGAACGCCTCGACGTGGTCCTCGGCCACGGCCGCCTCGACGGCCGCGTGGACGGCCTCCGTGTCGACGCCCGACTGGCGGACGGGCACGACGAGCGTCCCGCGGTCGAACCGCTGGCGCGCGCCGCCCGCCAGGGACTCGAACGGCGACTGCGCGAGGCGGACGCGCGCGCCGGCCTCCTGGAGCCGCCGGAGCGCGCGCGGCGCGAAGTAGCGGTCCCACCGGATCGCGTACGCCACGCCGGCGCGGCCGCCCACGAGCCGGCCGCCGTCGAACTGCGGGGCGACCTGGGCGCCCAGGCGCGGCGCGCGGTCGAGGCGGGCCGCCTCGGCGCCGTAGGCGAGGGGGAAGGTCCACGCCGAGACGTCGTAGAACAGGCTGTCGGTGAACGTCCGGACGCGCTCCATCGAGGCCTGGACGAGCCGGCCCTGCGGCTGGTCGAGCGGGACTACGAGCGCCTCGCCGGCCCGGAACGTCCGGCCCTCTGCGCGCACGTCCTCGGCCAGTTCGTAGAGGCGGACGCGGCTCCGGGCGAGCGTCTGCGCGAGCGCCTGCGCCCGCGTCCGGCGCGTGCTCAGGTCGAGGACGTAGGCGCCTCCCGCCTGGTCCGCGTAGAACCCGCGCATGTGGCGGAGCAGCCGCTCGCGGAGCGCGACGGCCGCGCGGAGCGTCGAGACCGACGTGGCGACCTGGTTGCGGACGGTGAAGGCGTAGCTCAGCTCGCCGTTCTCGTCGGTGTCGCGGAGGAGCGCGCGGCTCGACGCCTGCTCGAAGAGGATCCCCACGCCGCCGTTGATGTCGGGGTACGTCGAGCCCTTGCCGTAGTAGAAGTCGTCGAAGCTCTCCTCCGAGTAGTACAGCGACCCGATCCGGTCGAGCTCGTCGGCGTGGTAGGCCGCGATGTCGCCGGTCAGCTCGAACGTGGCCTCGGGCGTGTTCGGGTTGTTGCGGGACGGGATGCCGGGCTGGAAGAAGAACGTGGACTCCGGGCCCATCTCGTGGTGGTCGGTCGTGACCTGCGGGCGCCAGCTGTGCCACCACGCCATCCGCCCGCGGCTCTCCCGGAGCTCGGTCGGGAGCCAGTCGCGGTTGAGGTCGAAGAGGTAGTGGTTCGTCCGCCCGTACGGCCACGCCTCGCGGTGCTCGCGGTCGCCGGGGTCGGCGACGGGCGTCGTGCCGCGGTAGCCGTTGGCCCAGTCGGCGAAGCGGTCGCGGCCGTCGGGGTTGAGCATCGGGACGAGGAGGACGACGGCCTCCTGGAGCTGGCGCTCGACCTCGGCGCCCTGCGCGGCGGCGAGGTGGTAGAGCCACACGAGCGCGGCCTCCGTCCCCGACGCCTCGTTCCCGTGGACCGAGTAGCCCTGGAACACGACGACCGGCATCTCGGCGAGCTGGGCGTCGCCGACGGCCTCCGGCGCCTCGCTGAGCGCCACGTTCTGGGCCCGGATCTCGTCGAGCCGCCCGTGGTTCGCGGGGCTGGTGACGACGGCGTGGACCAGCCGCCGGCCCTCGTACGTCGTCCCGTGGAACCCGGCCGTGACGCGCGGCGACGCCGCGGCGACGGCCTCGACGTAGCGGACGACCTCCTCGGGCCGCGTGTGCCGCTCGCCGATCGTGTACCCCAGGACGTCCTGGGGCGTCGGGACGGCGGGGTCGTACGCGGACGTCCCCTCGACGGCGTAGTCGATGGCGAGCGGGACCTGCGGTTGCGCCCACGCGGCGGCCGAGGCGAGGAGGGCGAGGACGAGGGCGGGGCGGAAGCGGCGCATCGGTCGGGAGGAGGGCGGACGGAACCTATCGCCGGTCGGGGGCGGCCGGCGGACTCGCCTCGGAGGACGGCGGCTCGGGCGGGACGAATGTCCGCAGTGATTTCGCGAGCGGCCCCGCGCGGCGCGCGTACCAACCCTGTCGACCCGTTCCCGCCCACCGCCCCTCGCCCCGTGACCGACGCCCCGCAGACCCCCGAGCCGACCCCGATCGCCGTCGCCCACGGCGATGGGATCGGCCCCGAGATCATGGAGGCGACCCTCCGCATCCTCGAGGCGGCCGGCGCCCCGCTCCGCTACGACACCGTCGAGGTCGGCGAGGCCGTCTACCGTGCCGGCCACACGTCCGGGATCGCGCCCGAGTCGTGGGACACGATCCGCCGGCACAAGGTGCTCCTCAAGGCGCCCATCACGACGCCCCAGGGCGGCGGCTACAAGAGCCTCAACGTCACGCTCCGCAAGTCGCTCGGGATGTTCGCCAACGTCCGGCCGGTCCGGAGCTTCGCGCCCTACGTGGCCTCGCCGCACCCCGCCATCGACCTCGTCATCGTGCGCGAGAACGAGGAGGACACGTACGCCGGCATCGAGCACCGCCAGACGACCGAGGTCACCCAGACGCTCAAGCTCATCACGCGGCCGGGCTCCGAGGCCATCGTCCGCTACGCCTTCGAGTACGCCCGCGCCCACGACCGCAAGCGCGTGACGTGCATGACGAAGGACAACATCATGAAGCTGACGGACGGCCTCTTCCACAAGGTGTTCGACGAGATCGCGGCCGAGTACCCCGAGATCGAGGCCGACCACCGGATCATCGACATCGGCGCGGCGCTCGTGGGCGCCCGGCCGGACTCGTTCGACGTGGTTGTCGCGCCGAACCTCTACGGCGACATCCTCTCCGACATCGCGGCCGAGGCGTCGGGCTCGGTGGGGCTGGCGGGCTCGGCGAACGTGGGGACGGAGATCGCCATGTTCGAGGCCGTCCACGGGAGCGCGCCCGACATCGCCGGGCGGGGCATCGCGAACCCGTCGGGCCTCCTGCGCGGGGCCATCATGATGCTCGACCACCTCAACCACGACCGGATCGCGGAGACGATCGAGAACGCGTGGCTGAAGACGCTCGAGGACGGCGTCCACACCGGCGACGTGGCGGGCGAGAAGACGACCGAGAAGGTCGGCACGGCCGCGTTCGCCGACGCCGTCATCGCCCGCCTCGGCGAGACGCCCGCCGACCTCCCGGCCGCGCACTACACCGACGCCGAGGTGTCGGTCGGGGTCCACCCGACGCCGCGCGCCGAGAAGCAGCTCGTCGGCGTCGACGTGTTCCTCGACTGGGCCGAGGGCGACCGCCAGCCCGACACGATCGGGACCGCGCTCCAGGCCCAGGACGGCGACGGCCTCCGCCTCAAGCTCATCACGAACCGCGGCGTGAAGGTCTTCCCCGACGGGCTCCCGGAGACGTTCTGGACCGACCACTGGCGCTGCCGGTTCGTCGCCACCGGCGACGCCGCGACGCCGGCCCAGGTCGTCGGCCTCCTCGGCCGCCTCGCCGAGGCGGGCTTCGACGTCATCAAGACGGAGAACCTGTACACGTTCGACGGCGAGCGCGCCTACTCGCTGGCCCAGGGCGAGTGACGCCGAGTCCGGACGCGTCCTCGCGGAGACCTCCTCTCTACGATGGGGGGAGGTCGGGAGGGGGGCGCTCCGGATGGACCGCTGCGCGTTCGGTCCCCGTTCCCCCAGCCCCCTCCCGCTGGGAGGGGGAGACCGCGCGTGACCGGCGCCGCCTCGGCGCCGAGGCGGGCCGGGCCGACGGGGGCTGGCGCGAGCCGCGCCTCGGAT
>CAXRFJ010000156.1:0-2921 GCA_964229475.1 Rubrivirga sp. | reverse complement strand
TCCTGACGGACCCGGACGACTGCCGCGTCGAGGGCACCATCCCCGTCGCCGACGACGCGGCCGTGACGCCCGACCTCGCCCGGATCACCGCGGACGACGCCGAGGCCGCCGCCCTCGCGGCCGTTCCCGGCGCTGTCGTCACCGGGACGGAGCTCGACGAGGAGGACGGCTTCCTCGTCTACGAGATCGACCTGCTCCAGAACGGCGCCGAGGTGGACGTGACCGTCGACGCCGGGACCGGCGAGGTCGTCTGCACCGACCGCGACTAGTCCCGATGCCCGCCCGCAGACCGATGCCGACGCTCCCCTTTTGCCTCGTCGCCGCGCTGGCGCTCGGGGTGGCCGCGTGCGAGCCCGAGCCCGCCCCACCGGTCCCCGTGGCGCCCGCCGAGCCCGTCTCGTCGGCGCCCGCCGCGGAACCTCCGACCGGCCCGTACCGGTTCGACCAGCCCGTGGCCACCTTCCGCCTCCCCCCGGACCTCCGTGAGATCTCCGGCCTCACGGTGCTCGACGACGCCCACCTCGGCGCCGTGCAGGACGAGGACGGCGAGCTCTACGTGATCGACCAGGCGACCGGCCGCGTGACGGCGGTCGTCCCGTTCGGCCCGCCCGGCGACTACGAGGGCGTCGAGCGCGTTGGCCGCCGGCTGTTCGTGCTCCGCGCCGACGGGGCGCTCCTCGAGCTCTCCGGCTGGCGGGGTGAGGCGGCCCAGGCCCGGACCGTCGAGACCGGCCTCGGCGCCGACGACTGCGACGCCGAGGGTCTCGGCACCGACGGCACGCGCCTCCTGATCGCCTGCAAGGAGGAGGGCGACGGCGCCCTCGACGACCGCAACGTGGTCTACGCCTTCGACCCCGACGCCGGATCGCTCCTCCCGGACCCGGTCCTCACGATCGACCCTGACGCGGTGCCGGGCGAGCGGAAGCTCCGGCCGTCGGCGCTGGCGGTCCACCCCGTCACCGGGCGGACGGTCCTGCTGTCGTCGCGGCGCGAGTCGCTCGTCGCGCTCGACGACGCCGGCGCGGCGGCCGACGTGTGGGACCTCCGCCCGGCCGCGTTCGAGCAGCCCGAGGGGCTCGCGTTCCTCCCGAACGGCGACGCGTTCGTGTCGAGCGAGGGCGACGACGGGCCCGCGGTCCTCATGCGCTTCGCCTACGCGCCGTGAGCCGCCAGTGCGCCGCGGTCCCCTTCCGGCACGGCCCCGACGGGCCGGAGATCCTGCTCGTGACCAGCCGGTCGCGCC
Source organism: Rubrivirga sp. (assembly GCA_964229475.1). Lineage (GTDB taxonomy): Bacteria > Bacteroidota > Rhodothermia > Rhodothermales > Rubricoccaceae > Rubrivirga. The sequence goes on along the minus strand of CAXRFJ010000156.1, from coordinate 1,678 downwards.
GGCGGTGGATCGTGCCGAAGGGGAACGTCGAGCCCGTCGGCGCCCGCCGGACGGCCGCGCGGGAGGCCTACGAGGAGGGCGGCGTGTCCGGGCACGTCGAAACGGCCCCGTTCGGCTGCTACGACCACGACGGCGGGGTCGTCGAGGCGTACCTGCTGGCGGTCGAGACCGAGCACGCGCGGTGGCCGGAGCGGCGCGTCCGCCAGCGCCGCTGGGTGCGGGCCCTCGAGGCCGCGGCCCACGCCGAGGTCGCCGGGCTCCGCCCGATCCTCGACGCCGCCGCGGCCCGGATCGCCCGGCTCCGCGACTAGCCCCCGACCGGGAACTCGATCGAGATCGTCCCCGGGTAGCGGATCGGCCCGAACTGCGTGTTGATCGACGGCTGCGCCTCGAGCCGGATCGTCTGCCGCTGGCTGCTCGCGCCCGCGAGGTTGCCGACGAGCTGGGCGAGGTCGCCCACGTTGCGGCCGAAGAACTGGACGAGGTCGAGCTCCATCGAGATCGGGAGGTCGACGGTCTGCCCGGGCGGGATCTGGCGGTCGTCGTTGTAGACGCCCGAGATGGTCTCGTTGCCGTCGAGGAAGAGCGTCCAGTCGAGCGAGACGAGCTGCGCGGCGACGGCGTTGTCGGACGGGTTCTCGGCGCCGACGTGGAGCACGAAGCTGAGCGGCACCTCGCCCCGGGTGGCCGCCGCGCCGAGGCGGGCGAGGTCGGTCGGGCCGAGCGAGCCGCCGTCGCGGAGCCGGTCGAGGTCGACGCCCGCGACGAGGCCGTTCGAGAGCCGGTCGAGCTGGAAGTCGACCTGCTGGAGCGCGGCGAGTTGCTGGAGCGTCGTGCAGCCGGGGATCACGAGGAGGACGCCGAGGACGACGACGGACAGGGACGCGAGGCGGGGCATGGGCGGGGGGGTGACGAGATTGCGTGTACGCGCGAGGCCAGAACGGGTCCCGCGCTCGTCAGCCGCCCCGCCCCCCGCCCGCGTCACGTGCCGCCCCATCCGATCGTCGTCGTCGCCCACGACCTCCGCTCCGCCCACAACGTGGGCTCCATCTTCCGCACGGCCGACTCCGCCGGCCTCGGAGGCGTCGTGCTCACCGGGTTCACCGCGACGCCCGACCACCGCGGCGTGGCCAAGACCGCGCTCGGCGCCGAGGACGCCGTCCCCTGGCGGCACGTGGAGGACGTCCACACCGCGCTCGCGGAGCTCCGGGCGGAGGGCTACACGGTCGCGGCCCTCGAGCGCGTGCCCGAGGCGATCGGCCCGGGCGACGTGCCCGGCGACGCGTTCCCGCTCGCGCTCGTGCTCGGCAACGAGGTCCACGGCGTCCCGCCCGACGTGCTCGCCGCGGCCGACCTCGTCGTCGGGCTCCCGCAATACGGCACGAAGGCGTCGCTCAACGTGTCGGTCGCCTTCGGGGTCGCGGCCTACGGGCTCGTCGCGCGCGCCCGCGCGGCCGGCGGATCCGGCTGAGGCGCCGCCGCGTTGGCCGGGCCCTGGCCCTCCCCCCTCTCCCGCCATGCTCATCCGCCCCGGCCGTTCGTCTGGAAACCTCATCGACCGCCGCGGGAGCCGGGGCGGCGGCAAGATCGGGCTCGGCCTCGGCGGGCTCGTGCTCCTCCTCGTGGGCGCCTTTTTCGGGCTCGACCTCCGGCCGCTCCTCGGCGGCGGGGGGGGCCC
>CAXRFJ010000155.1:0-8798 GCA_964229475.1 Rubrivirga sp. | reverse complement strand
GGCAGTACAGCGTCGGCGCGTACGTGCTCGACTTCTTCTGCCCGGCCGCTCGGCTAGCGGTCGAGCTCGACGGGGCGGTGCACGAGGGCCCGGCGCGGGCGGCATACGATTCCGAGCGGGAGCGGTGGCTGTGGGAGGCGGAGGGCATTCGCGTGATTCGGTTCGAGAACCGGGAGGTGATGGAGCGGGTGGAGGTCGTCGTGGAGGCGCTCCGCCTGTCGCTCCCGGCCCCCCACCCGACCTCCCCCCGGTGGGGGGAGGAGACTTCAGGCTGACGACTTCGGGCGCCTCGACGCCGAGGCGGGGGAGCCGGGCCGGACGGGGCGGCGGTAGGTTGGCGCGCCCGTCCCGCTCCCGCTCCGAATGCGCCGCCGCCTCCCGCTCGTCCTCTCCGTCCTCCTGATCGCGTCGGCCTGCCGCGCGCAGCGGTCGCCGACCCCCGACCCCGTCCGGGCCGAGCGCGGGATGGTCGTGTCCGCCGAGGTCCACGCCTCCGAGGCCGGCGTCGAGGTGATGCGCGGCGGCGGGAACGCCGTCGACGCGGCCGTGGCCACCGGCTTCGCCCTCGCCGTCACGTTCCCGGTCGCCGGCAACGTCGGCGGCGGCGGGTTCATGGTGATCCGCTTCCCCGACGGCACGGCCACGACGATCGACTACCGCGAGACGGCGCCGACCGGCGCCACGCGCGACATGTACGTCGACGACTCGACCGGCCAGATCCGCCCCGACCTCAGCCGCCGCGGCCACCTCGCGAGCGGCGTGCCCGGCGCCGTCGCCGGCCTCCTCAAGGCCCACGCGCAGTACGGACGCGCGCCCCTCGCCGACGTCATGGCCCCGGCCATCCGGCTCGCCGAGGGCTACCCGCTCAGCCGCGCCGAGGCCGAGCTCATGAACGCCTACGCCGGCCGCTTTTCGGCGTACCCCGGCACCGTCCGCCACTTTACCCAGGAGGCCGGCTACGAGTCCGGCGAGACGTTCCGCCAGCCCGAGCTGGCCGCCGTGCTCCGCCGGATCCGCGACGAGGGCCGCGACGGGTTCTACCGCGGCGAGACGGCCGACCTGATCGTCGCCGAGATGGAGCGGGGCGGGGGCCTCATCGACCACGCCGACCTCGCGGGCTACCAGGCCGTCGAGCGCGAGCCGCTCGTGGGTGACTACCGCGGCCACCGCGTGATCTCGATGCCGCCGCCGTCGTCGGGCGGCGTGGCCCTCATCCAGATGCTCGACGCGGTCGAGCCGTTCGACGTCGCCGCGCTCGGGTTCAACTCGTCGGCGACGGTCCACCTCATGGGCGAGGCCATGCGCCGCGCCTTCGCCGACCGGGCCGAGTACCTCGGCGACCCCGACTTCTCGGACATCCCCACCGCCGAGCTCGTCGACGAGGCCTACACCCGCGAGCGGATGGCGTCGTTCGACCCCGTCAAGGCGGACTCGAGCACGGGCGTCGGGGCCGGGCTGAACGAGTCGATGCAGACGACGCACTACTCCGTCGTCGACGCCGAGGGGACGGCCGTCTCCGTGACCACGACGCTCAACGGCGGGTTCGGCTCGCTCGTCGTGGTCGAGGGGGCCGGGTTCTTCCTCAACAACGAGATGGACGACTTCACGTCGGCCCCGGGCGCGCCCAACATGTTCGGGCTCGTCCAGGGCGAGGCCAACGCGATCGCGCCCGGCAAGCGGATGCTCTCGTCCATGACGCCGACGATCGTGGAGGACCCCGACGGCCGGCTGATGCTCGTCGTCGGGAGCCCCGGCGGCCCGCGGATCATCACGGCCGTCTACCAGGCGATCCTCAACGTGATCGACCACGGGATGGACGTGCAGGAGGCCGTCGCCGCGCCGCGCGTTCACCACCAGTGGCTCCCGGACGAGCTGGACTACGAGAACCAGGGCCTCGCGCTCGACGTGGTCGTCGCGCTCCAGGAGCGCGGGTGGGCCCTCGACGAGTCGGGCGGCTACTGGGCCCGCGTCGACGCCATCGAGGTCGTCTACGACGAGACCACCGCGACGACCGACCCGTCCGGCCTCGACGCCGTGACCGCCGAGGCGGCCGGGCGCGTGCTCTACGGCGGGGCCGACCCGCGCGGCGAGGACGCCGCCGCCGGCTACTGAGCCGCCGCCCGCGGGCCGTCGGGGGGCCGCCGCGGGGGCCCAGACGGGCGCTCGCCGCGCCACCCTGCCGCCCCGTTACCGCTCTGTAACGCTTCCGTGAGGACAGCGTGAGGGGGGCGTGGGGCGTGGGTTAAGACCGGGGCCCTCACCGTGGGTCCATCGAAGGGGCGGCCCCCGCGCGATAGGTTCCCCGGTGATCCCTGGCCGGGCCCCTCGGCCGTCACCCACCCCACGCACCCCATCCCATGACCTGCGTCACGCTCCGCCGCCTCGCGGTGGCCCTGCTGGCCCTCGTCGCGGCCCCTGCCTTCGCGCAGGGCGTCACGACGGCCGCCATCAACGGCACGGTCGTCGACGAGGCCGGCGTCGGCCTCCCGGCCGCCTCGGTCCTCGCCGTCCACGAGCCCTCCGGCACGCGCTACGGCATCTCGACCCGCGCCGACGGCCAGTACAACCTCCGCAACCTCCGCGTCGGCGGGCCCTACACGGTCACCGTCTCGTTCGTCGGCTACTCGACCGTCCAGCGGACCGGCATCACGCTCGAGCTGAGCGAGACCGAGACCGTCGACGTCCAGCTCACGCCGGCCGACGCCACGCTCGGCGAGGCCGTCGTGACCGCCGAGGGCAACGCGATCATCTCGCCCTCGACGATCGGCACGGGCACGAACGTGTCCGAGGAGGAGATCGACCGGCTCCCGACGATCTCGCGGAGCCTCACCGACTTCACGCGCCTCACGCCGCAGTTCTCGCAGGTCGGGACGGGCAGCGAGGCCGGCACCTCGGTCGGCGGCGTCTCCAGCCGGTACAACAACATCCAGGTCGACGGCGCGGCGCTCAACGACGCGTTCGGGCTCGAGAGCTCGGGCTCGCCGGGCGGCTCCTCCGGCACGCAGCCGATCTCGCTCGACGCCATCTCCGAGTTCCGCGTGGCCATCGCGCCGTACGACGTGACGCAGGGCGGCTTCACGGGCGGCAACATCAACGTCATCACGCGGTCCGGCACGAACACGTTCACGGGCTCGGTCTACGGCCTCGGCCGCAACCAGGACCTCGTCGGGACGGGCGTCGGCGGCGACGCCTTCGACGAGTTCACGGACCTGACCTACGGCGGCCGGCTCGGCGGCCCGATCCTCCGCGACAAGCTGTTCTTCTTCGGCAGCGTCGAGATCGGCGACACGAACCAGCCCATCGCCGGCAACAACTTCGAGGCCGTCGCCGCGGCCCAGGAGATCCAGTCGATCCTCTCGACGCGGTACGGCCGCGAGACGGGCACGATCGGCGCCTTCGACGCGGGCACGACCTCGCGCAAGGTGTTCGGCCGGCTCGACTACAACCTCAACGACGCCAACACGCTCACGGCTCGGTTCAACTACGTCCTCGGCCGCAAGGACGACGGCATCTCGCGGAGCTCGACGTTCTACTCGCTCGAGGACCGCCTCTACACGCGCCAGAACACGAACACGTCGTCGGTCCTCGAGCTCCGGAGCATCCTCGGCCAGAACATGGCCAACCTGTTCCGGGCCTCGCTCCAGACGAACCGCCAGCCGTCGGTGCTGGAGTTCCCGCCGTTCCCGTCGATCGAGATCGAGAACCTCGGCTCCGACAACCAGTCGGTCGTCGTGGCCGGCCCGGACCAGTTCCGCGGCGCCAACAACATCGACGCCGACGTGCTCGAGCTGACGAACAACTTCAACTACTTCGTGGGCGACCACGTGGTCACCGTCGGCACGCAGAACACGTTCTCGCAGTTCTCGAACCTGTTCATCCGCAACTTCTACGGGTACTACCTCTTCGACAGCCTCGAGGACTTCCGCAACGCGCGGCCGTCCCGCTTCGAGCGGAACTACTCGGCGATCCCGGGCGAGGACCGGCCCCTGGCGGACTTCGCCTACGCCAACTTCAGCCTCTACGCCCAGGACGAGTGGACGGGCATCGAGAACCTGAAGCTGACGGCCGGCCTCCGGGTCGACATGGCGAACTACTTCGACGCGCCGAGCCAGGCCTACGCGGCCAGCAACGGGGCCTCGTTCGAGAGCCTCTTCGGCTACGACAACACGGAGGTCCCGAACGGGAACCCGGTGGTCCAGCCGCGCTTCGGGTTCAACTACTCCCTCCCGGAGTCGGAGACCCAGGTCCGCGGCGGCACCGGGATCTTCAACGGCTCGAACCCGGCCGTCTGGATCTCGAACTCGTTCTCGAACGACGGGTCGCTCCTGGGCGGCGTGTCGGTCCGCGACGCCGACGCCATCGCGGCGGCCGGCGGCTTCCGCACCGACCCGGACGACCAGTACACGGCCGCCGACTTCGGCTTCGCCGAGGGCTCGGCCGAGATCAACCTGACCGACCCCGACTTCAAGTCGCCGACGGTCTGGCGCTCGAACCTCGCCGTGGACCAGCAGCTCCCGGGCGGCTTCATCGCCACCGGTGAGTTCCTCTACACCGACGTCGTCAACGGCGTCCAGTGGCAGAGCCTCAACCGGGCGCCGTTCGTGCTCAACCCGAACACGGTCGACGGCCGGAGCGGCGTCCGCCGCGCGGCGGTCTCGAGCGACTACCAGGACGTCATCGTCCTCACGAACACGGACAAGGGCTACTCGCTCAACGCGACGGCCCAGCTCCAGAAGCCGATCGGGACGGGCGCCTACCCGAGCCTCGGCGGCAGCGTGAGCTACACGTTCGGCCAGGTCAAGGACATCAACTCGGTGACCTCCAGCCAGGCCCGCTCGAACGTCCGCGACCTCACGGTCGGCCTCGACGTCAACGACCCGCCCGTCGCGACGTCGAACTTCGAGGTGGCCCACCGCGTCCTCGCCACGGCCTCCTACCGGGCCGAGTACGGGGACCGCTTCGCGACGACGCTCTCGCTGATCTACGACGGGCAGGCCGGCCGGCCGTACTCGTTCGTCTACTTCAGCGGCGACGACCTCAACGGCGACGGGTTCGACCGGGCCGACCTCATCTACGTCCCGGCCGACCGGAGCGAGGTCGAGATGAGCGACGAGGACTGGGCCGCGTTCGACGCCTTCATCGAGGGCAACGAGGACCTCGCCGCCCAGCGCGGCCAGATCTTCGAGCGCAACTCGACGCGGGCCCCGTGGCTCAACTTCTTCGACGCCCGCATCGCGCAGAGCATCGAGACGCTGACGGGCCAGAACGTCGAGCTCACCCTCGACATCCAGAACGTGTTCGACCTCCTCGGCACGGACATCGGCCAGGTCGAGACGGTCGGCGACCGGTTCTCGCTCGTCAACTTCGACGGCTACACGGCCGACGGCCGTCAGATCCTCGAGTTCTCGACGCCGAACTCGATCGCCCGCGTCGACGACTTCGCGTCGCGCTGGCGGATGCAGTTCGGGCTCCGCTACAACTTCTAGCGGCCCCGCCCGCCTCGGCCGCTCCTCCGGGAGCCCGCCCGAGGCGGACCAACCCGCGCGCCCCCGCCCTCTCCGGCGGGCGGGGCCGCCGTCGTTTCGGCGGGCCGGTGGGGGAGGGGGGCACCGGGAACCGCCCCGGGCCTCGGCGTTACGGCACCGTCACTTCACCGCGCCTCCCTTGAGTCGGCCGGCGACCTCGATACATTGACCGGACATGGCCGGGCTGCCCGGCCGCGCCTCCCACAGGTTCTCTGCCCCATGACCCTCCGACGGGCCGCTCGCGCGGCGACGTTCCTGGCCGCCGCCCTCGCCGCCCCGCTGGCGGCCCCCGCGGCTGGCGCCCAGCCCTTCGAGCGGATCGCCACGGACGTGGGCGACACGGGCCTCTCGGTCACCAACGTCGGCACGCTGGGGCGGCCCGGCGTCTCCGGCGACCCGGCCGGCCTCCCGTCGTTCGAGTACCCCCGTGACTCGGGCATCGAGCACCGCTTCGAGGCCGGCCGCTGGGTCGGCGGCCGCCGCGCCGACGGCGTCGTGACGGTCCGGACCGGCGCCGTGACGACGTCGGGCGGCTACACGCCGGGCGGCTCCGGCTTCGAGTTCGCGCAGGGCGACGTGTTCACGCGGCGGTCGTCGCTGGCGACCAGCCCGTTCTTCTCGCCGACCGCCGTCAGCCAGCAGGACTTCCTGACGAGCTACGTCGACACGGCCGCCGTCCTCCCCGGCACGAGCACGCCCCTCCCGGACGTCCAGAACCGGCTCGGGCTCAACGTCGAGCAGCGCTCCTACGCCTGGAGCTTCCCGTTCACGGAGTACTTCGTGATCGTCGAGTACGAGGTCACGAACGTCTCCGACCAGCCCATCCGCGACGTCTGGGTCGGGCTCTGGGACGACCTCGTCGTCCGCAACGTGGTCACGACGACGGAATCCGGCGGCGCGTTCTTCAACAAGGGGGCGCGCGGCGCGCTCGGCTACCCGACGTACCAGGCCGGCACGGGCGACCTCCTCGACCCCGCGCCGGACAGCCAGTACGTCAGCTACGCGTTCAACGCCGGCGGGCAGGAGGAGAGCCTCAACACCTACGGCTCGATCGCCTTCCTCGGCGCCGAGTGGGAGGACGCCGGCGGGAACGGCCGCAGCGCCGCGACCCGCTTTTTCCACCCGTTCGTGGCCGACCGCTACGAGGCGCTCGGCCTCCCGGCGCCCGTCTTCAACCCGCGCTACTGGCTCTTCGGCGACGCCGACCCCAACCTCGGCCGCCCGCAGGACGACCTCGAGCGGTACCGCCGGATGCAGACGCCCTACCCGGACCCGGCGGCGTACGAGACGCAGGCCGCCTACGAGGCCGCCCAGGCCGCCTTCCTCGGCACGGGCAACGGCGACGGGCGGATCCAGACCGACGGCACGCTCGCCCAGGGCAACTGGATCGGCCTGACGTCGGTCGGCCCGTTCGCCGAGCTGGCGCCCGGCCGGAGCGTGACGGTCACGTTCGCGCTCGTGGCCGCGCTCAAGCCCGACGAGTTCCAGACGGTCCCGGCCGGCCGCCGGGCCGACACCGACGCCTCGCGCGCGCTCCTCCGCAACAACGTGTTCTGGGCCCAGGAGACCTACGCCGGCGAGGACGCCGACTACGACGGCGAGCTCGACGCCGACGAGGACCTCAACGGCAACGGCCGGCTCGACCGCTACCTCATCCCGAGCCCGCCGGCCTCGCCGGCCCTCCGCGTCGAGCTCGAGCAGGGCACGGCCGTGCTCTACTGGAGCGCCGCCGCCGAGGACTCGCGCGACCCCGTCACGGGCGTCCAGGACTTCGAGGGCTACCGGATCTACCGCTCCGACCCCGGCGACGACGCCGACGGCAACATCCTCGGCGACGCCGGGCTCATCGCCCAGTACGACCGCGAGGGCAACGAGGTCGGGTTCAACAACGGGTTCGACGACGTCCGCCTCGCGACGCCCGCGACGTTCCCCGGCGACCCGGCCACCTACGAGTACCGGTTCGAGGCCGACGGCCTCCTCGACGGCTGGCAGTACGCGTTCGCCGTGACGGCCTTCGACTCCGGCGACCCCCAGAGCGGCCTCCGCTCGCTCGAGTCGTCCGTCGCCTCGAACGCCGTCCGCGTGTTCCCCGGCGCCGCGCCGGCCGAGGCGGGGGCGGAGCGCCAGATCGGCGTGTTCCCGAACCCGTACCGCGTCCAGGCCGCCTGGGACGGGCCGCTCTCGACCCAGCGGAAGCTCTACTTCACCGGGCTCCCGGCGCGCTGCGAGATCCGCGTCTACACCCTCGCCGGCGAGGTCGTGACCGAGTTCGAGCACGACGCCGCGACCTATGTCGGCGACACCCGGTGGTTCCAGGACTTCTCGGCCGAGGGCCGCGAGGTGGCCGGCGGGATCCACGCCTGGGACCTCCTCTCCGACAACTCGCTCCGGCTCTCGTCCGGGCTCTACCTGTTCTCCGTCCGCGACCTCGACACGGGCGAGGTCGACACCGGCAAGTTCGTCATCCTCCGATAGCGAACGGGCCCGCTGCTCCCCCGTGACCGACTCTCTCGACCGCCTCCCTTCACCACACCCCACGCTCATGCGTACCGCTACTCTCTTCCTCTTCGGCGCCGTGCTGGCGTTCGCCGCGCCCGCGGCGGCCCAGTGCGTCGGCACGGAGGGCACCGACTTCCAGCGCGTCACGATCGACCAGATCACGGCCGTGCCGGCCGACAACGTCGCCGCCCTCAACGCGGCCGGCGAGGGCGTCACGATCGAGCAGGCCCAGGACCTCCTCCGCAACGACCTCGTCGGCGAGACCGTCGAGGTCACGGCGGTCATCCTGACGAACCCGCTCCTCTCGGGCGTCCGGAGCCTCAACGCCGAGGGCATCCCGAACTCGGTCCAGGCCTTCGTCCGCGACGTGGCCGCGGCGACGGAGGGCCCCGAGGGCATGGGCCTCCTCGTCAACGCCGAGCAGTCGCCGGGCGACCTCCGGCAGTTCTTCGTGGGCGACGAGGTCGTGTTCTGCGGCGTCATCGAGCCGTGCACCGGCAGCGGCGGGTACGCGCTCCAGATCGACATGATCTCGGCCAACGGGACCGGCAACGCCTACGGCGCCGGCGACCCGCTCCTCCAGCCCATCACGATCACCCCGGCCGACATCCACGACACCTACGGGACCGGGACCGACGCCCGGTCGCAGCTCGACTGGTCGGTCTTCTCGGACTACGTCAACCAGTACGTCCGGTTCGAGGGCCTCGAGATCATCGGCGCCCAGGGCATCGGGCAGGACCGGATCGACCTCCTCTACTCGGCCCCGGGCGAGGA
>CAXRFJ010000154.1:0-2945 GCA_964229475.1 Rubrivirga sp. | reverse complement strand
TCTACCAGTGTGACTGGAGTTCAGACGTGTGCTCTTCCGATCTCGAGGCCGTCGACGCCGTGCTGGCGGCGCTGGCCGAGGCCGGGATCGTCGAGCCGGGCGCGTAGGTCCCTCCCCAGCCGCGCCGCGCGCGATCCGCATGACCGTCCGAGAGACCGCGCTGCCCGGCGTGCTCGTCGTCGAGCCGCGTGTGTTCGGCGACGCCCGGGGCTTCTTCCTCGAGCGCTACCACGCCGAGCGCTACGCCGAGGCGGGCATCCCGGCGGCGTTCGTCCAGGACAACCACAGCCGGTCGGTCCGTGGGACGCTCCGCGGGCTCCACTTCCAGCGGAGCCACCCGCAGGGGAAGCTCGTCGAGGCCGTCCGCGGGCGGATCTGGGACGTCGCGGTCGACGTCCGGCCGGGCTCGCCGACGTTCGGCCAGTGGGAGGGCGTCACGCTGACGGAGGACTCGCACCGCCAGCTGTGGGTGCCGCCCGGCTTCGCCCACGGCTTCTGCGTGCTGAGCGCCGAGGCCGACGTGCTCTACAAGTGCACCGACGTCTACCGGCCCGGCGACGAGGGCGGCGTCCGGTGGGACGACCCCGACCTCGGCATCGAGTGGCCGCTCGACGCGGCCCCGCTCCTGTCGGCGAAGGACCGCGCGCTCCCGCGCCTGGCGGACCTCGCCGCGGCCGATCTCCCGGCCGTGCCCCCGGGGTCATGAGGGTCCTGGTGACCGGGGCGGGGGGGCAGGTCGGCCGGGCGCTCGTGCGGCTGGGGCCGGAGGCCGGCGTCGAGGTCGTCGGCCTCGACCGGGCCGGGCTCGACGTGACGGACGCCGCGGCCGCCCGCGCCGCCGTCGCCGGCCTGCGCCCCGACGCCGTCGTCAACGCCGCGGCCTACACGGCGGTCGACCGGGCCGAGGCCGAGCCCGACCTCGCGTTCGCCGTCAACCGCGACGGCGCCCGCCACCTCGCCGAGGCGGCCGAGGCCGCCGGCGTCCCGCTCGTCCACATCTCGACCGACTACGTGTTCGACGGGACCGCCAGCCCGTACGCGCCGGACGCGCCCGTCGCGCCGCTCAACGTGTACGGCGCGAGCAAGGCCGCGGGCGAGGCCGCCGTCCGGGCCGCCACCGAGCGGGCGGTCATCCTGCGGACGGCGTGGGTCTTTGAAGGAACGGCCAACAATTTCGTCACCACCATGCTCCGGCTCGCCGCCGAGCGCCCGCGCCTCGCCGTCGTCGCTGACCAGTGGGGCCACCCGACGGCCGCGACCGACGTGGCGCGCGGGGCACTGGCCGCCGCGCGCCGGGCCCTCGACGGGCTCGCGGGCCCGCTGCACCTGGGGGGGCTTCCGGTGGCGACGTGGCACGAGCTCGCGACCGCCGCTGTCGAGGCGGGACACGCGATGGGAGCGGTTCCACGGGTCCCGGTCGACCCCATCCCGACGACGGCCTACCCCACCGCGGCGCGGAGGCCCCGCCGCGTCGTGTTCGACCAGGCGGACTCGCTCGCCGCCCTGGGCTTCGACGCGGCCCCGGACTGGCGGTCGGCGCTGGTGCGCGAGGTGTCGGACGCTTTAGGCCACCGAAATCAAGGTGATACCGGGGCGAGGGGAATCCCGTAATGCAATGTGGAGACCTTGTGCCTCTCGCCCCTCCGCAGTATCTAAGGCACAGCGCTCACGACCCCCTCCGGCTCCAGACTCTCTCTCGTCTACGCGTCCATCATGCCCGTGATCGCACTGGCCCTCGGGTTCCTCGTCAGCCTCGTGGCGGCGTGGCTGTTCGTTCCCGTCGCCCGTCGAGTCGCCGTCCGCGCGGGCTGGATGGACGCCCCGGACGGCCGCCGGAAGGTCCACGCGCGCGCCGTCCCCAACATCGGGGGCGTCGCCATCGTCGGCGCGGCCTGCGTGGGGATCGGCGTGATGACCGTCGCGCGGCTCGAGCTGCCGCGGTCGATCTCCGGCGCGCTCACGCTGCCGCACCCGTTCGTCGTCCTCGGCGCGCTCGGCATCGCGGCGGTCGGCTTCTGGGACGACCTCCGCGAGATCTCGTACCGGACCAAGTTCGCCGCCCAGCTCCTGGTGACGGCGCTCGCGTTTCTCGGCGGCGCCCGCGTCGTGGTGTTCGACGGGCCGCTCGGCGATGGGAGCCTCGCCCTCGCCGTCTCCGTGGTGCTCACCGTCGTGTGGATGGTGGGAATGATGAACGCGGTGAACCTGATCGACGGGATGGACGGGCTGGCGGCCGGCGTGGTCGCGATCGCATTCTGGGGGCTGGCCGGGGCCCACGCCATGCGGGGCGACTTCGGCGCGCTCGTGCTGGCCGCGGCCGTGAGCGGGGCGCTCGTCGGGTTCCTGCGCTACAACTTCAACCCGGCGTCGATCTTCATGGGCGACAGCGGGAGCCTGTTTCTGGGCTACGTGCTCGCGGCCTACGCGCTGCGGGGGACGGCGCACCCGCACCCGGCCCTCGCCCTCGTGATCCCGTCCGTGATCATGGGCATCCCGGTCCTCGACACGGGCGTCTCGATCCTCCGCCGCCGGATGACCGGGAAGCCGCTGTTCTCGGCCGACCGGGACCACATCCATCACCGGCTCATGGCCCAGATGTCGACCCGGCAGGCGGCCGTCACGCTGTACCTGTTCGGGACGTTCCTGGCCCTCGGCGGCGTCGCGATGTCGGGCCAGCGGTGGATCCCGGCGCTGGCGACGTTCGTGGCGGGGACCGCCGTGGTCTATGCGTTCCTGTGCTACGTCCACTACCTCCCGACGCCGGGCGCCATCGCGCGGTTCGCGCAGCGTCGTCGGCGCCTCCGCCGGCTCGTGGAGCGGCGCGGGGAGGACGGGATCGAGGTGCCCCGCGCCGGGCGGATCACGCACGAGCGGTTCGAGCCGGTCGCCGGACCGGAGCGGTAGGGCCGGACGCGGCGCCCCGCGGCCCCCTTGGGCCGACCGCC
>CAXRFJ010000153.1:0-2440 GCA_964229475.1 Rubrivirga sp. | reverse complement strand
GAGGACGACGGTGAACAGGAGGCTCTGGCCCGGCGGTGCGTCCCACGCCCGGCCGTGGCGCCCGCGCCCGCCGCGCTGGTGCTCGGCCACGACGAGCGCGCCGTGCGGCGCGCCCTCGGCCGCCCACGCCGCGGCCTCGTCCATCGTCGAGCCGACCGACGCGAGGTGCCGGGCGGGGGTGCCGAGCGGCGCCGGGCCCGTCACGCCCCGGCGCCGGTCGGGCGGACCGTCCACTCGGTGCGGACGCGGCTGGCCTCGGAGAGCGGGACGTCGGTCGCGGCGTCCGTGACCACGCGGCGCGGGACCCAGCCCCCGGCGTGCGGCGCGAGGTCGACGCGGACGCGGCTCCGCTCGGTGTAGATGGGGGAGTCGGCCCGGCGCTCGACCTCGATGGCCCCGACGAGGCCGCCGCCCGTCACGGCCGCCCACACGCGGCGGACGCCCTGCTCGGCGGTCGTGTCGGTGAGGACGGCCTCGACGAGCCGGAAGCCGACGCCGCCGATCGTCGTGTCACCCACGACCGCCAGGCGGTAGGCCTCCCGCGCGACGGGGTCGACGTACGGCGGGTCGTCGGGCAGCGCCGACGCGATGGGGTCGCGGAGCTGCGGGGGCTCGTCCCCGGCCGGCGTGCCCATGACGACGCGCGTCCCGTCGGCGTCGTGGGCGAGGACGAGGAGCTCCGCCGCGGCCGGGTGGCCGCCCGGGACGGAGTGCGTAACGGCCAGCTCGGCCTCGTACGGGATCCCGTCGAGGTCGGCGAACGCGTCGGCGACGGACGAGGCGTCGACCGCCTCCAGCAGGCGGAGGGCCTCGGGGTCGGCGGGCGGCGGGGCCGGGTCGGGGTCGGCGCAGCCGGCGGCCAGGAGGAGGAGGGCGAGGGCGGGGAGCGGGCGCACGGGCACGGGGTGGCGTCTCGTCAGAACCCGCCCTCCGGCGCGCGGTTGCACCCGCTCGCCCCCGGACGCCCCATGCCCTTCGACCCCGAGCGCCGCGCCGCCGAGGCCGCCGCCCGCGCCGCCGCCGATTTCATCCGCCCCCACGCCGGCGGCCTGTCCGCCGCCGACCTCCGCGCCAAGGGCGTCCACGACCTCGTCTCGTTCGTCGACGAGGGCTCGCAGCGGATCGTCCTCGACGCGCTCCGCCGGGCGTTCCCCGGCGACACGCTCGTGGGGGAGGAGGGCGCCGACGGCACGGCCGACCTCGACGCGGGCCGCGTCTGGATCGTCGACCCGCTCGACGGGACCACGAACTTCGCCCACGGCGTCCCGCCCTACGCCGTCTCGATCGGGCTCCGCGTTGATGGCGCCGGCGCCGTCGGCGTCGTGCTGGACGTGGCCTCGGGCGAGCTGTTCTCGGCGGCACGGGGCGCCGGCCTCACGGTCGACGGCACGCCCGCCACCGTCTCCGACACGGCCCGCCTCGACGACGCGCTCCTCGCCACCGGCTTCCCCTTCCGCGACTACCGGTGGATGGCGGGCTACCTCGAGACCGCCGAGGCCCTCATGCGGTCGACCCGCGGCCTCCGCCGCCACGGCGCCGCCGCCGTCGACCTCGCGTGGACGGCGGCCGGCCGGTTCGACGGGTTCTTCGAGGCCGGCCTCGCGCCCTGGGACGTGGCCGCGGGCGTTGTGCTCGTCGAGGCCGCGGGCGGGACGGTCGCGGGCCTCTGGGACGGCGCCGACCCCGTGGCCACGGGCGGGCTCGTCGCCGCGGCGCCCGGCGTGGCGGAGGCGCTGCAGGCGGCGACGGCGCCGCTCGGCGCCGCCTACCGGCGCGCGGTGGGGGGCGGTACCTAATGGGCCCGTCCGCCTTCAGAAGCCCGGGCGCGAGGCGATACCCCAGGGACCACCACCCTGGCTCCATGTCCACCCCCCGCCCGACCGTCCTCATCGCCGACGACTACCCCGAAAACTGCCAACTGTTCGAGATCTACCTCCGCAAGGGGTACGAGGTCGTCACGGCCCAGTCGGCCGAGGAGGCCGCCCAGCGGCTGGCCGGCGGCGGCGTCGACGTGGCCCTCCTCGACCTGAACTACCAGGGCGGGATGACCGGGATCGAGCTCGTCCAGCAGATCCGCGCGGACCCCCGCCTGAAGGCGCTCCCGACGCTCGCGCTCACGGCCCACGCCTCGCCGGAGGACCGCCGGCGCTGCCTCGAGGCCGGCTTCGACGCCTACCTCTCGAAGCCCGTGATGAAGGCCGACATGCTGGCCGCCGTCGAGAAGCTCCTGGCGTAGCGCCGCCTGCGGCGGGCCGCGGGCGACGGACCGCGGCCCGCGCGCTGGCCGACGGGCCCCGCCTCGGGGCCGTGGCGGGCGGACCCGCGATCGCGCACCGCGTCCCTCTCGGCCGTGGCACCCTGAGCGGAGGCGGTGAGGGTTGGGCACCGTGTCCTCGCGCGGCCGGCGGCTGCCGTCGTCGTCCCCCCCTCGGTCCTCCAT
>CAXRFJ010000152.1:0-5675 GCA_964229475.1 Rubrivirga sp. | reverse complement strand
CTACCACGTCGACTACTCGCCGGGGACGGACCCGGCCACGTCGCCGGTCGTCATCACGGTGATGCCGCGGGGCGGCGCCGACCCGGCCGCCGGCGGGGTCCTGTACCGGGCGAGCTACCAGCAGAACCCGGTCAAGCTCGGGGCCCGCTCGCGGGGCGCGGGGTTCACGTTCCGCCGGTGCGGCGACGAGAACGGGGCGTTCAGCGAGGGCGACAGCACGTGGGAGCGCGTCGTCGGGATCGACAGCCTCGTCCACGTCGTGACGATCACGGACGCGATGTACGGCCTGATCCGCGACGCCGTCGCGCTCCGGATGGTCCGGCCGGCCGAGGCCAACGGCCGCCAGCCGTACCCGTTCGTCATCGCGACGCCGCCCGGCCCGGGCGCGGAGGCCCACTTCGAGCGGGTCCTCTGCGTGGGCCAGGGCGTCGGGTCCGGCCAGGCCGCCCGGCTCCTCCGGACGCACCCGGCCGACGGCGGCGGCGACGTCCACGCGCTGTGCCGGGTCCTCGACGCGGCCGCGATCGCGATCGACGGCGGGGTCTACGCCGAGGCGGGCCGGGTCGAGGTCGACGGCCTGTTCTGCTCGGCCGTCGGGACGCCGCTCCTCCCCACGGCGCTCGAGGTCGACGTCGCCCGCCTCGTCGTCCGCGCGCTGGGCCCGTCGGCGCTCCGGATGCTCCTGCCCTCGGGCGAGTCGGCCGGCGAGATGGTCGTCGAGGAGAGCTTCGTGCGGGGCGACGGGGCCGGGACGGTCCGGCTCCTCGAGCCCCCGGCGGGCGTCGCGCTGACGGTCCGGAACTCGGTCCTCCAGGACCCGGCGGCGCGGAACCCGATCAAGGCGCCCTCGGGACTCCTGATGGAGGGCGTCGTGACGCGGTCGACGGGGATCGCCTACGACGCGGCCGGGACGATCGTGAGCAACGGGAACGTGTTCTGCTTCCCGAGCGGTCCGACGCGCTGGCGGGTCGACGGGCAGATCATCACGAGCATCGAGGCGCTCCGGACGGCGACGGGCCAGGAGGCCGACAGCGTGGTCCTGACCGGGGCCGAGGCGACGGCGTTCCTCGACGCGGCCGACTCGGGCGACGCGCGGCTCGACCTCTCGGTCCTCGACGGGACGCCGCTCGCGGGCGAGACGGCGATCGGGCTGACGGACCCGGCCAGCCGGTACCCGGTCTACCCGACGACCGAGGCGGCCGTGCTCCGGCCGGACGTGTTCCCGCTGCTGGCGGCGTAGGCGAGCCGACGTGTCCGCGGACACGCCGGCGCTTTACGTCCCGCCCTTCCCGTCGACGTCCGCTTTACTCACATGGGCCGGAGTCAAAACTGAATGTTTTGCCACGTCGCCCTCGGCGGCCGGGAAATACAGTTTTGTAACACCGTCAAACCGCCCGCCTCGGGCGCGCCGGCGGCGGGGTGCCGGTCGGGTTATCCGGCGGATCGGCACAATTGTGTCAGGTTCTGAGGTACCGCTCCAGGATGGGCCGGACCTCGACGAGCCGGGCCGCGACGCGGTCGCGGGCGAGGTCGCCGGCGCGGATGGGGGGCGCCGCGTCGGTTCGGGGGCCGTCCTCCGGGGTGTACTCCTACCGGCCGAAAGCCCCTGCCCCCCACCGGGAGGCAGGGGCTTGTCGCTTGGCCCTTGCTGGCCGCACGCGCGACGGTGCGAACGAGGCTCACCCGGTCCCGTGGACCGAGACGCCGACCGCCACCGCGTCGACCCGGCCGATCGCCACGTCGACCGAGAGCGGCCGGTGGCCTCAGCGAACGACCGTGAGGGGGAGGACGACCGGCTCGGGGCCGCCGCGCACGGCCAGGAAGTAGGTCCCGGCCCCGAGCGCGGTCGCGTCGACGGTGACGGAGCGGGCGGTCCCGCCGACCAGGACGAATGTCCCGTAGTCGGCGACCCTCCGGCCGAGCGCGTCGGTGAGGGTGACCCGGACGGAGACCGCCTCCTCGCTCGACAGCCGGATCGCCGTCCGCGTCGCGGTCGGGTTGGGGCCGATGCGGTCGAGCGTGATGGTCGGGTCGAAGCCCGGGAGCGGGCCGACGAGCGTGGCGCAGTCCCCCGCCAGCGGCCAGCCGATGTCGGCCACCACGGCGCAGACGACCTCGCCGGGCGCCGCGACGGTCTCGCCCCGGGCGATGAACGGCGTCATCAGGCCGTCCGGGGTGCTCACGCGGTACACCTCCTCGGCGAGGTGCGAGTACGAGCCGCCCTGGACCCACCGCGGCGGGCTGTAGAGCGGGACGGTGTCGCCAGTCACCTGCTCGACGGCGCGGCCCGCGAACCGGACCTCGCCCTGCAGGGCGGTCGCGAGGCGGACCGACCCGTCGGGGAACCGGTCGGAGTCGAGGAGCGGCGCGCCCGTCGCCGTCTGGGTGTGGAGGTCGTAGCTGAACGGGCCGCTCGGGTCGTCGCCGATCCGCCCCACGCTGCCCTCGACGGTCATCGACCCGATGAAGCCGAGCCCGTGGGCGAGCTCGTGGAGGACGACCGTGTAGAGGTCGTACTCGTCCGACGCGGGCGGGCCGGGCCCGAAGTGCCAGTCGTCGAACTCGCTGTTGAAGAAGGCCTCGACGTCCGGGCGGTCCTCGCCGAGGTCACGGCCGGTGAGCGCGTCGGCCAGCGCCGAGGCGTACCACACGTCGCGCGTCGGGGCGCCGTCGAAGTTGCGGTAGAGGAAGGGCCCGGCCGAGCCCAGCGTCGAGGGGGCCAGCTCGCCCCAGGTCGCGAGCACGCGGATCGGCTGGGCGGAGCGGACGCGGCACGACCACGTGTCGACCGCCGCCTGGAACGCGGCCTCGGCGGCGGTGGGGAAGCCGTCGTAGCTGACCTCGAACACGGCGCCCTCCGTCGCCGGGTCGCAGTCCGGCGCCGCCGGGAACGCGGTGCGGGCCGAGACCGCGGGCGCCTGGAGGGCCGTGACGGGCAGGACGCAGCGGTCCGTCGCGCGGAGCACCTCGACCTGGGCGGACGGCGCCGCCGCGACGAGGAGCGCGGCGCAGAGCGGAAGGAGTCGCCTCATCGGACGAGCGTCACGCTCCGGGCGACGCGCTGCCCGTCGGACTCCGCGACGACCCGGTAGACGCCGGACGCCAGCCCGGCCGCCTCGACGCGGACCGTCACCTCGGCCGCCTCGGTCCCGTCGGCGAGGCGGGCGACCTCGCGGCCGAGGGCGTCGAGCACGACGACGCGGAGCGGCCCCGAGGCCGGCCGGACGATCCGGACGGCGGTCGACTGGCGGAAGGGGTTCGGGCCGTCGAGCTCGACGCGGAACGCCGCGGCCTCCGGACCCGACTCCTCCGCGACCGTCAGGAGCTGGCACCCGGGCCCGAGCGGCCAGCCGGTATCGGCCATGAAGGCACACGTGATGTCGCCCGGGTCCTGATAGGCCTCGCCGCGAGAGACTCGGGGCGTCATCAGCGCGGCCGACGTGCCGACGACAACGTTCTCATCCCAATGCGAGAACGACGAGCCCTCGTCGAATGGCGTCGGCGCCCAGACCGGTGCAGGCGATCCATAGAGCCGGACGACTTCAGGCGAATCCATGAACAGCTCCCGGCTCTGAAACAGCTCACCGAGGGCGAGCGATGGGTTGCCGTACACCGACGCGGTCGTGATCGCGACTCCATCATCGTCGTCCAAAAATCGGTCGAAGATCATGGGCAGCACGGAGGTCCCGGCTTGGTAGCCAAAACAGCCCGTTCCGGACGTCCCACTGCATTCGGCAGAGCCGCTCCCGTTGTCGAACCTGCCAGACCCGACGAACCCGAGGCCGTGACCGAGCTCGTGGAGCACGATGGTCGTGAAGTCGAACTGGCCCGATGCTGGGTTGCCATCTAGGCCGAAGTACCAGTCCGTCCTCGTGCTGCTGAACTGAGCGGTGATGTCGTAGTCGAACCGCGAATCATCATTGGGAGGAGGGAAGAGATCTCGTCCCGCCAGAGCATCCGCCAGCGCGAAGGGGTACCACGTGTTCGCACGAGGTCGATTCGTAAAGTTCGCGGTGATGTTCGGGCCGGCACTGCCGAGGATGCCGCTCGCGAGTGGGGCGAACTCGGCCTGAACGCGGATGGGAACCGACGACGTCAGGTGGTCCGCCCAGATGTCTACCGCGCGCTGAAATGCGGTCCGCGCCTGCGCCGTGAACCCGGATCCGTAGTCGACCACGAACGTGGCCGTCGCGCTCTCCGTCACGACGCGCGTGACCTGCGCCTTCGACGCGGTCTCCACGAGCTGGATCTCCTGAATCGGTCCGCTGACGGCCTCACCCCCAAGGTCGTGAAGCGTGCAGACCGTCTCGAAGTGGGCCGGCTGCCCCACCGAGGCGGGCGCGGCCAGCAGGCCGGCGAGGACGAGGGCGGCGAGTCGGGACATGGCGTGGTGGGACAAACGGCGGACTACCGCCCGATCCGCTCGAGGGCGGCGCGCGTCCGCTGCTCGAGCGTCTGGTGGTAGTCGAACTCCGCCTCGTTCTCGAGGACGCGCCGGTACTGGCGCGCGGCCTCGTCGAGGTCGCCGGTCGACTCGTAGACCTCGCCGAGGTGGTAGACCGACCACGGCCCCCAGCGCGCGAGGTCGTCGCCGGGGCTGTCGGCGGCGAGGCGGAAGTGACGGAGGGCGTCGTCCCAGCGCTCCTGCGCCTGGCGGGCGCGGCCGGTGCGGTAGGCGGCCTCGGCCCGGTCGAGGGCGGGCAGGCTGGCGTCGGTCACGATCGGCTGGAGCACGCGGACGGCCTCGTCGTAGTCGCCGGCGTCGAACGCCGCGCCCCCGACCACGAGCGCGCGCTCGGCCTCGGTCATCGGGGCCTCCAGCAGGCGCTGCGCCTCGCGCTCGGCCCAGCGGTCCCCGTCGTAGGCGCGCTGGGCGCGGACGCGCCGATACAGCGACTCCGCGCGGCGCCGGTCGCCCGTCATCTCGTAGGCCACGCCCGCGTAGAGCGTCGACTGCGCCACGAGCGCCCGGCCGCGGAAGGTCCGCGCATAGCGTTCGAGGATGGGCGCGGCGGCCTCGAACTCGCGCTGGCGGAAGAGCGCCATGCCGAGGTGAGCGTCGACGAACGGGACCGGGATCACGCCGGCCTCGTCGGTGGCCGCCTCGGCGCGGCGGAGGACGGCCTCGGCCTCGGCCGCGCGCCGGTCGAGCAGGAGGTGGTAGCCGGCGAGGTAGGCGAGGACCGGCGACGACGGGCGGGCCTCGGCCAGGGCCGCGAGGCGGTCGACGGAGCCCGCGCGCCGCTCGTTGAGCGTGGCGTCGGAGATGGCGAGGGCCACCGTGGCGTCGACGGCGAGCATGGCGTCGGCGTCGGCCGCGCGGTCGAGCTTGTCGAGCCCGCCGGCCACGCTCCCCCCGAACCCGAAGAGGCGCGCGAGCCAGCGGTACTTCCGCGGGATGGCGCCGGCGGCCACCTCGCAGACGCCCTGGCCGTAGAGCGCGTCGGCCTCGGCGAGGTCCCCGAACCGGGCGCACGCCTCGCGGAAGGCGTTGCCGGCCCGCGTGTACCGCTCCTGGCGGCCGAACGCGAGCGCGCGGTGGAGCTTGGCGGCGGCGACCGCCAGCCGGGCCCCGGGCGCGTCGCCGAGCGCCTCGGCGCGGGCCGTGAGCGAGTCGTTGAGCGCGTAGAACCGGTCGAACACGTCGTCGTCCTCGGTCACGAGGGCCTCCCAGA
>CAXRFJ010000151.1:0-3714 GCA_964229475.1 Rubrivirga sp. | reverse complement strand
AGGCCGCCGGCGGGTCGTGGTACCCGACCAGCTTCCTGGCGCCGAACGAGGCCAACGAGCCGTGGCTGTCGTCGGCCGTCGAGGCCGTGATGCGGGCGGTCGCGGAGGCCGAGGCCGCCGGGCTCCCGCGCGCCCGCGTCGTGCGCGGCGGGTTCCGCCAGGGCGCGTGCCTCGCGAGCGAGGTGGCCGCGCGCCACGCCGGCCGCTGGGGCGGCGTGTTCGCGCTGAGCGGCGGCCTCATCGGCACCGGCCCGGGCCCCGCCGACGCCCCGCGCCTCCCGGGCATGGGCGGCTCGTACGCCGAGAAGGCGTTCGACTACGACGGCGACTTCGCGGGGACGCCCGTCTTCCTGGGCTGCTCGGACGTCGACCCGCACATCCCGCTCGTCCGCGTCGAGACGACGGCCGCCGTCTTCGCCCGCCTCGGCGCCGAGGTGGACGCCCGCGTGTACCCGGGCTTCGGGCACACCGTCAACCGCGACGAGATTGAGGCCGTGCGAGGGCTGCTCGACGGGCACCCCGAGGCGCGCTGATCTGCCCCGAGGCGGCTCCCATGGGGTCGCCTTGCGGAACGCGATGCATCGGGGGACGTCGAGGCCGCATGGCGACCTCTGCCTGGGGCGGGTCGACGACGCCGGATACGGGGCCAGTCATGGCACCCAAATCTCAGGGGGAGGGTTCCGCCCTAGAATGCGCACCTGCTTGCAAGTTGGCCTCTCTCCGGGCCTCTCAGCGTATGCCTCACAAGTCTCCCCGCCGTCGATCTCATACATCAGATCGTATTTAAAAGGAGACGATCTGACGTTCACTGTGTACCTAATTCCTTTCTCTTTATTGACCGAGACTGGATTACGGACAGAGCCAACATCCGGACCCACTTGGGGGCGCACCTCAACGAGCCGGATCTCGTGGCCTCGAGTATCCCCAACCTCCCAGGTCACATCATATATTTTATTGGGTTTTTTAGTGTGACATATTTTTTTCATAATTAATAGATAAGGGTAATCCTTCCCATCTTCCGAGTACACATCAATGTGAGCGACGAGAACAATCGTGGGGCGGAACTGCGGCTGGACTTCGTCGGCGGGATCCTGGGGGTCTTGGGAGTCCATGTCGGATGGGGGCTAAGGCACCCGCGTCTCCGTCCGCGGGAACCGGGGGTGTGATACAAGCGGGGCAAGGGCGGGATCGTCCTCTGCCCCTTCGAGTGAGTGGCCTCCCACGGAGGCGACCTGTAGCGCGTCGAGGGCGAGGGGGATGTCCCCGAGGAGCGCGAACACGCGCCCGGCTTCGAACGCGACGCCGGGGTCATCGGGAGCGAGAGCGACGGCACGGAGCGCGTCGCGCCGGGCGCCCCCAACATCGCCGATCCCCTCGCGGTAGGTGGCCGCGTCGGCGAGCAAACCGGCGTCGTTGGGGTTGACGGCGAGACCAGCCTCGGCCCGCCGAAGGGCCCCGCGCATCGCGCCAGTCCAGCGGGCGTGGTCGCCGAGGTCCCAGTAGGCGGAGGCCAGATTCCGCCAGGTCTGGTGGTTTGTGCTGTCCATCTCAAGGACCTGCCGGTACCGGCGCGCCGCGCCCTCGGCATCCCCCGTCACCAGGAGGATCGTCCCGAGGTTCAGATAGGCCGAGGGGTGACCCGGGCGGAGCTCGACGACGCGTTCGTACGCGGCCCGGGCGGCGTCGAGGTCTCCTGCAGCGTAGCGGGCGGCCCCCAGTGCAGAATGGCCCTGGAAGTTCCCCGGCGCCAGCGCGACGACCCGCTCGAACTGAGCGATGGGATCCCCAAGCGTGGGGTGTCGGAGGTAGAACAAGCCGAGCGCGAGTGGTCCCGTCCAGGCACTCGGGTGGCGACGGACGAGCCGGCGGAGCGTGGCCTCGGCGCCCTCCACGTCCGAGGCCATCTCCTGCGCATCGGCGAGGGCCTGTAGGCCGCCGATCCGGGTCGAGTCGAGCGCGAGCGCGCGCCGCGCGTGCCGCATCGCGAGGGGCGCTTGGCCCGTAGCGTGATACAACCGCGAGAGCGTGACCTGGACGTCGGGGTCCGCATCGTCGAGGGCGCGAGCCCGCTCGGCCGCGGCGCGGGCCCTTCCGACCCATGTGGAGTCCCTCGTCGCCCGGTACTTCGCGAGGGCGGCCTCCCCGAGCCGCGCGTGGGCCGCGACGTAGAGGGAGTCCTCGCCAATGGCCTGCTCGAACTGCTCGACGGCCCGGTCGAGATCCTCCGCCTCGCGGTCCCGTTCGAGATAGCCGACGCCCGCCAGAAAGAACCGTTCGGCCTCGGGGTCGTCGGTCCCTCTAGATCTCCGTGCGATCGCGCCGTCCCCGTCGAGTCCTAGCATCTCCGTGAGGGCGGCCAGGGCCCGCGCTCTCAGTTGGCCCTCCTCGTCGGCGTCGATCGTGAGCGTACGAGAGGCGAGCGTCCGGGCCCGCTCCCCCGTCGTCGAGAGGTGAAGGACGAGCGTGAGCCCCTCACCCTCACGGATCAGCCCACCCGAAACCGCCAGGTTGACGCCCAGGACATCGCCGGCCTCCCGCGCGCTCGACACGCCGAGAGCGAGAACGTCGGAGACAGGGGCAACCCAGAAGTCCCGGTCCGGCGGAGTCCGCTCGGTGAGGCCGCCCGCGAGCATCTCGGCCAGCCCCTCCGCGAAGGCCCGGTCGTCGGGGGCGTCGGGTCGGGGGGTCGGGGCGAGGACGGCGAGGTGGATGGCCTCCGGGAGCCCGCCCGTACCGGTGGCCCGGACCGCCCACCACCCCGCGCCCGCAAGACCGATCAGGACGAGCATGGCGACGCCGAGCGCAGCGCGAGAGCGGCGGAGGGCGCCCGCGATCGCGCCGAGGCGGACCGGGGCGGCCGGCGCCGTCGGAGCGCCGGGGTGCAGGACGGCGTCGAGCGCTTGGCCCAGAGCTCCGGCGTCGGCGTACCGGCGGTCGGGATCCTTGGCAAGGCACCGCATCACGACCGCGTCTACCTCGGGCGGCACGTCGGCGAGGGCGCTCGGCGGCGGCGGGTCCTCGTGGAGCACGGCGTAGAGGACGGCCGTGCCGTAGGGCGCCGTGAAGGGCGGGCGCCCGGCCAGCATCTCGTACAGGACCACTCCGAGCGCCCACACATCCGAGCGCGCGTCGGCGTGGCCCCGGGCCTGCTCGGGGGCCCCGTACTCGAGCGTGCCGGCCGTCTCGCCGGTCCGCGTCAGGGCCACGTCGGGCACCTTCGCGATCCCGAAGTCGAGGACTTTCGGCGTCCCGTCCTCACACAGGAACACGTTGGACGGCTTGAGGTCGCGGTGGACGATGCCGCGGGCGTGGGCGGCGCCGACGCCGGACGCGACGCCTCGCGCCAGCCGGACCGCCTCGTCCCACGGGACCGGGCCGCGGAGGAGCCGCTCGGCGAGCGTCTCGCCCTCGTAGCACGCCAGGGCGATGTAGGGCCGCCCCCCCTCCGCCTCGGTGACCTCGTAGACGGTGCAGACGTTGGGGTGGTCGAGCGTCGCGGCGGCGCGGGCCTCCACGAGCAGCCGGTCCTTCGCCTGCGCGTCGTGGGCGAGCGCGGCCGGGAGGAACTTGAGCGCGACGGGGCGCTCCAGCCGCGTGTCCTCCGCCCGGTACACGACTCCCATCCCGCCCCGCCCAAGCTCGCCCACGAGCCGATACGGCCCCACCCGCTCCGGAGTCGGAACGGGCCGAGGAGGACGGTGAGCTCGTGCGTCC
>CAXRFJ010000150.1:0-2742 GCA_964229475.1 Rubrivirga sp. | reverse complement strand
GCTCGTCGTCGAGGCCGACGGCGAGCGGACGATTTTGTCACGAAGGGCCGACTAGGCCGCACGAAGCTCCCCGGGGCACCCGTTCGTGCCCCGTCCCACCCCGAGACCATGCGCACGCTCGTCCTCGCCGCCGCCGTCCTGGCCCTCCCGGCCGCCGCCCAGTCCGACCCCGAGCCGGCCGCGCCGCCGGCCCCGACCGACACCGCCGCCGTCGCCGCGGCCGACGACGTTGACGCCGGGCTCGTCGGCGAGTGGGAGCTCGAGGAGGTCGTCGAGGCCGGCCGCCTCGGGGAGATGGACGTCGAGGTCGCGGGGAGGACCAGCGCGTTCCGCGCCGAGGGCACCGCGCGCGGCGAGATGGAGATGGTCCAGGACCTCGCCCCGCTCTCGCACGAGCGGACGTTCGCGTTCGACACCGAGGACGGCCAGATCCTGGTCGAGGGCGACGACCCCGTCGCGTACCGCCTCCTCGCCGACGGCCGCCTGGAGATGCGGACCACCGACGGCCTCGTCGTCCGCCTCGTGCGCACGCGCTCGTGACGATCGACCTCGGAGGCCGCGTCGCGCTCGTGACGGGCGCCAGCCGGGGGATTGGGCGGGCCATCGCCGAGCGCCTCGGCTCTGCCGGGGCCACCGTCGGCGTCCACTACGGGCGGAGCCGGGAGGCCGCCGAGGCCCTGGCGCGCGCCGTCGGCAACGGCAGCCGCGCGTTCGGGGCCGACCTCGAGGCGCCCGGCGCGGGGCACGCCCTGTTCGAGGCCGTCCGGGAGGCGTACGGCCGGGTGGACGTGGTGATCGCCAACGCCGGGACGTTCGAGGAGGCCCCGCTCGACGCGCCGCTCGACGCGTGGCTCGCGGCGTGGGACCGGACGCTGGCCGTCAACCTCCGCTCGGTCGCCGAGCTCGGGCGGGCGGCCTCGACCCACGCCCGCGACCGCCGCCAGCGGGGCGAGGCCGGCGTGTCCGTCCGCCTCGTGACCGTCTCCAGCCGGGCCGCCTTCCGCGGCGACGACCCCGAGTACCTCGCCTACGCCGCCTCGAAGGGCGGCGTCGTCGCGCTCACGAAGTCGCTGGCGCGGGCCGGCGGCGGGCTCGCCGCCTTCGGCGTGGCGCCGGGCTTCACGCGGACCGACATGGCCGCGCCCTTTATCGAGACGCACGGGGAGGCCGCCGCGGCGCGCGGGATCGCCCTCGACCGGCTCACCGAGGCGGACGATGTCGCGCCGACGGTCGTCTTCCTGGCCTCCGGCCTCGCCGACCACGCGACGGGCACGACGGTCGACGTGAACGCGGCGTCGTACGTCCGCTGATCACCGCGGACGGCGGCGGGGGGGCGATTCTGGGTGCACCCCCGCTCGGCGGGCTCCGTAGGTTCGGGTCCCGCCCCGACGCCCATGGCCGACCGCTACTCCGCCGACGAGGCCCGCCGCATCTTCGCCCGCGCCGCGCGCCGTCAGCACGCCGCGCCGGCCGAGGACGGGCTGACCCTCGACGAGCTGGCGGAGATCGCCCGGAGCGCCGGCCTCAACCCGGCGCTCGTCCGCGCCGAGGCCGTCTCCGAGCGCGTCGGCGACGGGCACCGGGCGACGTGGCACGGCGTGCCCGTCGGGATCCGCCGCGCGCGGCTCCTGCCGGACCGGCTCTCGGACCGCGAGTGGGAGCGCGTCGTGGACCTCGTCCGGGCCGAGTTCAAGCTCGGCGGGACGGCCCAGCAGATCGGCACGCGCCGCGAGTGGTCGACGGGGAGCACCGCGAGCAGCCCCTCGTCGATGTCGTCGGCCTACACCGTGACCGTCGAGCAGCGGCCCGACGGCGACCTCGTGACGGTCGAGGCCCCGAACACGCACCAGCTGATGGGCTACGTCTTCGGGGGCACGGTCGGGTCCGTCGCCCTGCTCCTCGGGGGCCTGGGCCTCCTGCTCGGTCCCCCCGAGAAGGTGGCCGGCGCGCTCCTCGCGACCTCCTGGCTGGCCGCCGCGGCCCTCGCCCTCTACGCCGTGATGTGGGTCTCGGCGCGGGTCGCCGCGCGCCGGACGCCGGACCGGTTCGAGGCGCTCCTCGACCGGATCGACCTCGCCTCCCGCACCGAGCCCGCGCCGGCCTCGCCGGAGGCCGCGCCGCCGGCGGGCGCTCCCGCCGGTCGACTCGACTCCGCTCTCTTCGGCGCCGAGGCGGCTGCGGCCGGCGCCGCCCCGTCCTCCCGCCGCGTCCGCGTCTAGCCATGCCCCGCCGCTACTCCGAGGAAGAGGCCCAGCGCATCTTCGCGCTCGTCGCCGACCGCCAGCGCGCGGCGTCGGGGGCCGAGGGGCTCTCGCTCGAGGAGCTCGAGGAGGCCGCCCGCGCCGCCGGGCTCGACCCGAGCCTCGTCGCCGTCGCCGCGGCCGAGCTCGACGCCGCGCCCCACGACGAGAAGACGCTCGTCGGCGCGCCCGTCGAGGTCGTCCGCACCCGGCTCCTCGACGGCGAGCTGAGCGAGGACGCCTGGGCCTCGATGGTCGGGCAGGCCCGGCGCGAGTTCGGCCAGCCCGGCATGGCCGGGCAGATCGGGCGGCTCCGCGAGTGGACCGTCCTCAACGGCGGGACGAAGAACGGGACCGTCACGCGGCTCACGGCCGAGCCCACGCCGGAGGGCACGCGCCTCACGCTCACGCGGTCGATCCGCGAGGTCGTCCTGGGAATGAGCATCGCGGCGGCGATCCAGTCGGCGATGGCCGTCCTGTTCACGGTCCTGGCCGTGGCCGG
>CAXRFJ010000149.1:0-10402 GCA_964229475.1 Rubrivirga sp. | reverse complement strand
CCCCGCCGCCCGTCCCCCCGGCCCGTGAGCGAGACCGCCGCGCCCGCCCCGCCCGACGCCCCGACGCTCGTCGACGACGAGCTCGTCGAGGCCGTCGCCGACCTCGTCGAGGCCGGGCACCGCGGCCACGTGCTCAACCTCGTCGCCGACCTCCGGCCGGCCGACCTCGCGGCGCTCCTCCAGCACCTCCCGGCCGACCTCGCCCGCGTCACGTTCCGGTGGCTGCCCGACGAGGTCACGAGCCGCGCGCTCCCCGAGCTCGAGAGCGCCGAGCGGGCCGACCTCCTCGACGGCCTCACGACGCCCGAGCTGGTCGCCCTCATCGACCCGCTCGCCTCCGACGACCAGGCCGACGTCCTGGCCGACGTCGACATCACGCAGGCGGAGGACGTCCTCGTCCAGCTCGAGGACGCCAACGACATCGAGGCGCTCCTCAGCTACGGCGAGGACACGGCCGGCGGGCTCATGGCGACCGAGGTCGTCGCCGTCCCGCTCACGGCGACGGTCGCCGAGGCCACCGAGGCGGTCCGCTCGAACGCCGAGGCCGTCGACCCCGTCTTCGCCATCTTCGCCGTCGACGACGACAACAAGCTGGCCGGCGTGATCTCGCTCAAGCGCCTGCTCCTGTCGCCGGCCGGGACGCCCGTCGCCGAGATCGCCGAGGCCGACGTGGTGTCGGTCGAGCCCGACCTCGACCAGGAGGAGGTCGCGCGGATCATGGAGCGGTACGACCTCGTCGCGCTCCCGGTCGTGTCGGCCGGCGGCCGGCTCCTCGGGCGGATCACCATCGACGACGTGATGAACGTGATCCGCGAGGAGGCCGAGGAGGACCTCCAGCGGGCGGTCGGCATCACGGGCGAGGAGGAGCTGTCGTCGAGCATCTTCGCCGTGTCGCGCGGCCGGCTCGTGTGGCTCCTGCTCGGGCTGTGCGGCGCCTACGTGTCGGGCCTCGTGATCGTCGGGTTCGAGGAAGCGCTGACCGTCGCGCCCGTCCTCGCGCTGTTCATCCCGATCGTGATGGCCATGGCCGGCAACGCCGGCATCCAGTCGTCGGCGATCGCGGTCCAGGGCCTCGCCTCGGGCGACCTCTGGCGGAGCGACCTGGTGCGCCGGATCGGCAAGGAGCTCGGCGTCGCGCTCATCAATGGCGTCGTGCTGGCGGTCGCCCTCGCGGGCATCGTGATCCTGTCCGGCTTCGGCGACGACACGTCGCGGCTCGCGCTCACGGCCGCGTTCGCGCTCATGATCGTCATCGTCCTCTCGACGCTCGTCGGCGCGACGGTCCCGCTCGCGCTCAACCGGATCGGCATCGACCCGGCCCTCGCGATGGGCCCGTTCATCACGGTCTCGAACGACATCCTCGGCCTGACCGTGTTCTTCCTCGTGGCGACGCTGCTCTACTTGTGAGTTCGGAGTTGTGAGTTCAGAGTTCGGAGTTTGTCTCCAGACCCGAGAGCTCTCAACTCTGAACTCCGAACCCTGAACTCACGATGTCCACGCTCACCGTCACGCGGACCGCCAGCGGCACGGCCATGGCCGCCGACGCGCTCACGACGTTCAACGACCTCCGGCTCCCGCCCGACCTCGACGCGGCCGGCGAGAAGGTGATCCGGGTCGGCGACGCGTGCGTCGGGATCGTCGGTTACACGGCGCACCACCTCGTCATCCAGGACGCCCTCGAGCACTTCCCCGAGGCGGACCTGACCAGCCGGCGCGGCATCTTCGAGACGTTCCGCGCGCTCCACCCGGTCCTCAAGGAGGAGTACTACCTCAACCCGGAGACGGACCAGGAGGGCGACCCCTACGAGAGCACGCAGGTCTCGCTCCTCATCGCCGCGCCGACGGGCATCTTCGGCGTGTACGACATGCGGGAGGTCCACGAGTTCACCCGGTTCTGGGCGATGGGCTCGGGCGCGTCGTTCGCGCTCGGCGCCATGCACGCGCGGTGGCCGGACGTGGAGGCCGGCGCCCTCGACGCGGGCGCCCTCGCAGCCCTCGGCTGCGAGGCCGGCTGCCGGTTCGACCCGGCCTCGGGCACCCCCGTCACCGTCTACGAGATCGGGTGAGGGGGCGCGTGCCCTACGCCCCGTCCCGCTGGCCCCGCACGACCGTCTGGCTCGCCCGGCAGACCGCGAGCTCCCGGCCGTCGGGCGCGCGGACCGTCGCGTCGAACACGAGCTGGCGGCCGGCGCGGGCGACCAGGCGCGCCTCGACGTCGAGGTGGGGGAGGTCGGGCGTGACCGGCGCGAGGTACGTCATCGTGAGCTGCGAGGTCACGCTCGGGGGCGCGGCGAGGTAGCTCAGCGGGCCGATCACGGTGTCGACGGCGGCGGCGATCATCCCGCCCTGCATCACGCCCATCGGGTTCTGGAACGCCTCCTGGACGGGGAAGCGGATGACGAGCGACGCCCCGACGCCGTCGTCGCCGCCCGGCCGGTAGTCGCGGACCTCGGCCCGCATCATTTCCATCACCGGCGGGGGCAGGAGGAGGCCGTCGGCCCCCATCCCTTTCATCTGGTCGGTGAGGCGCTGGAGGTCGAGGTCGGGGACGGACATGGATCGCGGGGAGAGGGGCCGTCCCTACGCGCGACCGTCGTCGCGGTCCCCCGCTAGGCGTCGAGGTCGAGGGCGCCCGGCGGGAGCCACGCGGCGACGGCCTCGACGATCCGGCGGGCGCGGCGGCGGTTGACGCCGAGGTCGCTCCACCCGCTCCGCGCGGCGCTCCGGACCCACAGCACGGACCCCCGCGAGGCGGGCTCGACCGCGATCACCACGTCGTCCTCGAACGGCCCGACGGCGAAGGCCGCGAGGGCGCCGGCCTCGGTCGGGACGAACGCGCTCGGGGCGCCGAGGCCGCCGTCGTCGCCGACCCCGCTGAACGCCTGGTGGACCGCGTTCGTCACGGCGAGCGGCGTCTCGGCGACCGGCACGCGGAGGCGGGCGCAGTTCGGGGAGTCCGGGCAGGGCGGGACGGGGGCGTCCGCCTCGGTGGCCTCGGGGCGGGAGCCCAGCGCGGCGCTCGCGATCAGCACGGCGACGCCGGCCACGCCGAGGCCGATCCACGCGGTCCGGCTCAGGCGCGGCAGCCGCCAGCGGCGCCGCCGTCCGCCCGCCGGCCGTGGGCTCCCCGACCGCCTCCGGCGGCGGCTCACGACTCCGCCGAGGCCGTCGTCACGGGCGTCTCGCCGCCCTTCGGGATGCTGTCCGGGTGGCCGCCCTCGACGTCGCGCATGTCGTTGTACTTCGACGGGCACTTGACGAGGATGTGCTCGGCCTCGAACACCTCGCCCGCGGCGCCCTGGGTCATCCGGCCCTGGACCACGACGCGCTCGGCGTCCTCGAAGTTGGCCGGCTTCGGGTTGGCGTAGACGACGGGCCGGACGGCCCCGGCGGTGTCGGCCATCGTGAACGTGTACACGTTCTGGGCCGGGTCGTAGCCCGAGGGCGCGTCGCGCACCCAGGTGCCGACGACGTGGGCCTTGTGGCCGTTCGCCGCGGCGTCCTCGAACGTCTCCCAGCCGGAGACCTGGTCGCCGAAGCTGGTGATCACGAGGAACCCGAAGATGCCGACGAAGGCGAGTCCGAGGAGGGTCGTGGGGCGCATGACGGGGGCGGTGCGGTCGGGGGAGAATCTACGACCGGCCGGCGTCCCGCTCGTCGAGCTGGCGCTCGAGCCGGGCGAGGCGGCGGTCGGTCCGGAACAGCAGGAGCAAGACGCCGACCCACACGATGAGCACGACGGCGAGCACGACGGGCAGCTTGTCCTCGGCGAGCATGACGCGCTCGATCCCCTGGGCGGGCTGCTCCGTGACCGCCTGCGCGGCCGACGGGTCGAGGACGGCGATGGTGGTGTCGGGGGACTGCATCACGAGACGACGACGGGCGGGGCGGTGGCGGGCGCGTCGAGGGCCTCGGCCCGGAGCTCGGCGACCTTCGCGCGGACGCGCTGCGTGTAGAGCCACCAGCCGAGCAGGAGGAACCCGACCGCGGCGGCGTAGAAGACCCACCGCATCTCGTCGGCGATGTCCATCTGCGAGAACGCCGGGTTGCCCTCGGCGCCGGGGTGGAGGCTCGCCATCCGCCGCGGGAGGACGTAGGTCAGGAACGGCATCGTGGCCGTCGCGAACAGGGCGTAGACGGCCGAGAGCCGCGCGCGCTGGCGGGGCCGGTCGAGCGAGCCGCGGAGCACGAAGTACGCGCCCGAGATGAGGAGCTGGACGGCCACCATGTTCTGGCGCGGCTCCGGGCTCCACCAGAGGCCGGTCCCCTGGTACCACGTGAACCGCGCCCACACGACGCCCGTCACGAGCGCCGTCACGCCGGCCACCGTCGAGACCACCCAGGCCGCCTCGGAGCGGACGTCGTGGACCGTCCGGCCCGTGGCGAGGTAGCGCCCGGCGTGCCACGCCCCGGCGATCGCGCCGGCGTAGAGCACGAACCACATCGGCACGTGGAAATACAGGTTCCGCGCCGTGTGCTCGAGGATCGGGAGGTTCGAGACGGGCCCGAGGAAGCCGACCCCGACCACGACCGTCAGCCAGACGGCGACGACGACGCCGAAGAGGCGGTAGGCGAGTCCGTAGCGGGGGAGGGCGAGGTCGCGGTCCATGGCGTCGGGCATCGGCCCGTGAACGCCCATGATCCGTCGGCCGCGCCCGCCAGACCGATCAAATCGGGTGAAGTCAGGCCGCCGCCACGGCGCCGGGCCCGAGGCGGGCAGCCCGGGTCACTGCGGCGGGTCGAGCGACACCGAGATGTAGGCGTAGGCGCGGACGCGCTCGCCGCCGTCGCGGGCCGGGCGGAACACGTGGCGCCGCGCGGCCTCGAGGATCGCCGCGTCGAACTCCGTCGGGAACGCCGCCACCGCGACCTCCCGGCCGCTCCGGAACTCGGCCCGCTCCAAGATCTCGGCCTCGGTGACGCGCCCGCCGGAGCTGACCAAGACGCGGACCCGCGCGCGGCCCCTGAAATCGGACACGGACGCGTTGCGGGGGTAGACCGGGAGGGCCTGGCCGCTCAGGCTCGGGCTCCGGTCCGGCCGCTCGACGATCCGGTCGGCCGCCGGCGGCGGGGCGGAGGGCGCGGGCGCCGGCGGGCCCGGGGGCGCCGGGGGGGCGGGCGTCGGAGCCGAGATCCGCGAGGGCCGGGCGGCTGGGCGCGGCGCGGGCTCCGGCGGCGTCGGGATCGTGAGGTCGCGGACGATGTCCTCCTCGATCACCTCGTCGCGGACCTCGACGGGGGGGAGGTCCGAGGCCGTCGGGGGCGGCGGGGCGGGCGGGAGGGTGGCCGGCGGGGGCGGCTGCGTCGTCGGCTCGATCAGCTCGAGGACGATCTGCTCGCTCGGGGCCACGTCGCGCGGGAGCTCCGGCGCCACGTCGAGGTCCGGCCACCACAGGAACGTCGCGTTGACGGCGGCGAGGCTCACGGCGAGCGCCGCCAGCGCCCGCGTCGGCGCGCTGCGGTCACGGCGGGAGGGGAGCGGGGGCGGTCCGGCGGGCACGGGAGCGGAACGGGCGAGGGCGAGGATACGCGCCCGCGGCCCGCCCCCGGAGGCCATTCGGCGGGGCCCCCGAGGCGGGCCGTGTCGCAAACGCCGTGTGAAAGTGGGGCGCCGGCCCGTCGGTCGCTGCGACCGGACGTAGCTTGGTCGGAGCCGTCGGACGCCATGACAGCCCCCCGGATTTCGACCGTCTCGCCTCACCCAGTACGGCTCTGCCGCCGTTGAGCCTTCCGTTTTTCGGAGGGCTTTTTTTGTACCCCGTGCCCATGCCCACTCCGCTCCCCGCCAAGCTCGCGCTCGAAGACGGCACCGTCGTCGAGGGCCAGTCCGTCGGCGCCGCCGGCGAGACGACCGGCGAGCTCTGCTTCAACACCTCGATGAGCGGGTACCAGGAGATCCTGACCGACCCGAGCTACTCCGGGCAGGTCATGCTGATGACCTACCCCCACATCGGCAACTACGGCGCCTTCGACGAGGCGACCGAGGCCGACCGCCCGCACGTCGCCGGCCTCGTCGTCCGCCAGTTCTCGCGCGACCCCTCCAATAGCGCCATGGAGGAGACGCTCGCCGCCTACATGGAGCGCCACGGCCTCGTCGGGATCTCCGGCGTCGACACGCGGAGGCTGGTCCGCCACATCCGCGAGAAGGGCGTGATGAACTGCGTGATCTCGTCGGTGGACCTCGACGACGCCTCGCTCGTCGCCAAGGCGAAGGCCGTGCCCAGCATGGCCGGCCTGGAGCTGGCGAGCCGCGTGACCGCCGGCGAGCCGTACGACTTCGCGACGGCGGGCGAGCGGCGCGTGGCCGTGCTTGACTACGGCGTCAAGCGGAACATCCTCCGGTCGTTCGCCCACCTCGGCTGCGCCGTCCGCGTGTTCCCCGCCGGGACGTCGTTCGACGACGTGATGGCGTGGGAGCCCGACGGCATCTTCTTCTCGAACGGCCCCGGCGACCCCCGCGCGATGCCCGAGGCCGTCGAGCTCGCCCGCTCGGTCATCGACAGCGGCACGCCGACGTTCGGGATCTGCCTCGGCCACCAACTCCTGGCGCTCGCCGAGGGCCTCGAGGTCTACAAGATGAAGGTGGGCCACCGCGGCGCGAACCACCCGGTCCTCAACCTGACGACGGGCCACGTCGAGATCTCGACCCAGAACCACGGGTTCGCCGTCCGCGAGGCCGGCCTCGACGGCGTGGCCGAGGTGGACCACCGGAACCTCAACGACCAGACGGGCGAGGGGCTCAAGGTCCTCCGCTGCCCCGGCTTCTCGGTCCAGTCCCACCCCGAGGCCTGCCCCGGGCCCCACGACAGCCGCTACCTGTTCGACCAGTTCGTCGCGCTCATGGACGGCCGGGATCTCGACGAGCCGGCGGTCCCCGAGCCGTCGTCGGAGCCGGTCGGGGACGCCTAGATGCACCTCGCCCAGGTCAACGTCGCCCGCCCGCTCGGCCCCATGGACGGGGCCCTGATGGCCGAGTTCGCCCGCGCGGTCGAGCCGATGAACCTCCTCGCGGAGGCGTCGCCCGGCTTCGTGTGGCGGCTCCAGGGCGACGAGGGCAACGCGCTCGCGCTCCGCGTCTTCGACGACGGCCAGATCCTCATCAACCTGAGCGTGTGGCGCTCGGTCGAGGCGCTCCGCGCCTACACCTACCGCTCGGGCCACGCCCACTACGTCAAGCGCCGGAAGGAGTGGTTCTCCGCCTTCGGCCGGCCGCACTACGCGCTGTGGTGGATCGAGGAGGGCCACGCGCCGACCTCCGACGAGGCCAAGCGGCGCCTCGAACAGCTCCAGGCCGACGGCCCCACGGCCGAGGCCTTCACCTGCACCCACGTCTTCGACCCGCCCGGCCTCGGCGCCGAGGCGGGCTGACCCACCCCGACCCATGGCCACCGAACGCAAGGTCGTCGTCGTCCACTACGCGCCCTCCCACCCGAACGCGACCGTCGACGAGCTGACCGCCCTCCTCAACGACGACTGGCGAATCACGTCGACCACGGCCATGGGCGGCACGGGCGGCGCGACCGCCCCCGCCCAGTTCGCCTGCCTCGTCGTGCTCGAGCGCGAGGAGAAAAAGACCGTCGGCGGCTTCTCCGCGAGTTAGCGAGTTCGGGGTTCAGGGTTCGGAGTGGATCTGGATCGAACCCTGAACTCCGAACTGTGAACCCTGAACTCTGAACTTCCCGATGCCCAAGCGCACCGACATCTCCTCGATCCTCCTCATCGGCTCCGGCCCCATCATCATCGGGCAGGCCTGCGAGTTCGACTACTCCGGCACGCAGGCCGCCCGCGCGCTCCGCGACGAGGGCTACCGCGTGATCCTGGTCAACTCGAACCCGGCCACGATCATGACCGACCCCATGACAGCGGACGCGGTCTACCTCCAGGAGCTCACGCCGAAGTCGATCAAGCAGATCGTCGAGAAGGAGCGGCCCGACGCCGTGCTCCCGACGATGGGCGGCCAGACGGCCCTCAACCTCGCCGACCAGCTCCAGCAGGAGGGCTACTGGGAAAAGGAGGGGATCCAGATCATCGGCGTCGACATCGACGCGGTCCACACCACGGAGGACCGGCAGGCCTTCCGCGACCTCATGGAGTCGGTCGGGATCGACCAGGCCCGGAGCCGCGTGGCGAAGTCGCTCCTCGAGGCCAAGGAGATCACGCAGGAGCTGGCGGGCGGGGCCGACGGCATCCGCGGGTTCGCGCCGATCGTCATCCGGCCCAGCTTCACGCTCGGCGGCGCGGGCGGCGGCATCGTCTGGACCGAGGCCGAGTTCGACCGGAAGGTCACGCGCGGGCTCGAGCTCTCGCCGGTCCACGAGGTGCTCATCGAGGAGTGCCTGTTCGGATGGAAGGAGTACGAGCTCGAGCTCCTCCGCGACGCCAAGGACAACGTCGTCATCATCTGCTCGATCGAGAACCTCGACCCGATGGGCGTCCACACGGGCGACTCCGTGACGGTCGCCCCGCAGCAGACGCTCACGGACCCGCAGTACCAGCGGAGGCGCGACGCGGCGATCAAGGCGATGCGCTCGATCGGGACGTTCGCGGGCGGCTGCAACATCCAGTTCGCCGTGAACCCGGCGGACGGCCGGATGATCGTGATCGAGATCAACCCGCGCGTGTCGCGCTCGTCGGCGCTGGCGTCGAAGGCGACGGGCTACCCGATCGCGAAGGTGGCCTCGCGGCTCGCCGTCGGCTACACGCTCGACGAGCTGCCGAACGAGGTCACGGGCACCACGAGCGCGTGCTTCGAGCCCGCGCTGGACTACGTCGTGACCAAGATCCCGCGCTGGAATTTCGACAAGTTCGAGGGCGTCGACGAGGAGCTCACGACCCAGATGAAGGCCGTCGGCGAGGTGATGGCGATCGGGCGGACGTTCACCGAGTCGCTCCAGACGGCGTTCCAGAGCCTCGAGCAGGGCCACGCCGGGCTCGACGGCGAGCTCCCCGACCGCCAGGTCGTCCGCGACCGCCTCGCGAA
Organism: Rubrivirga sp.; assembly: GCA_964229475.1. Taxonomy (GTDB): domain Bacteria; phylum Bacteroidota; class Rhodothermia; order Rhodothermales; family Rubricoccaceae; genus Rubrivirga. The sequence goes on along the minus strand of CAXRFJ010000149.1, from coordinate 1,422 downwards.
GCCGTACTGGGACCGGCTCCTCAACATCCGCCACGCCTTCCGCCTCGGCGCCTCCGTCGCCGAAGTCCACGACGTCACGAAGGTCGACCCGTGGTTCCTCCACCAGGTCCAGGACCTCGTCGAGATGGAGGCCCAGACGCGCGGGCGCTCGCTGACGGACCTCGACCGCGACGCGCTCCTCACGCTCAAGCAACACGGGTTCTCCGACGTCCAGATCGCCGACTTCGTGGGGGCCACCGAGGCGGAGGTGCGCGAGCACCGGCTCGGCCTCGGCCTCCGGCCGACGTACCGCGTCGTCGACACGTGCGCGGGCGAGTTCGAGGCGCAGACGCCCTACTTCTACTCGACCTACGACCAGGGCGAGTCGGAGTCCGAGCGGAGCGGGGCCAAGAAGGCGCTCATCCTCGGCTCGGGCCCGAACCGGATCGGGCAGGGCATCGAGTTCGACTACTCGTGCGTCCACGGCGTCCTCGCGGCCCGCGAGATGGGCTACGAGGCCATCATGGTCAACTGCAACCCGGAGACGGTCTCGACCGACTTCGACATCGCCGACAAGCTCTACTTCGAGCCCGTCTTCTGGGAGCGCGTCGCCGACATCATCGACCTCGAGGACCCGGCCGGGATCATCCTCCAGCTCGGCGGGCAGACGGCGCTCAAGCTGGCGCGCGAGATCGTCGACCACGGGCTGCCCATCTTCGGGACGCCCTACGCGAACATGGACCTCGCCGAGGACCGCGGCAAGTTCTCCGAGGTCCTCAAGGAACTCGAGATCCCGTTCCCGCCCTACGGCATCGCCCACTCGGTCGAGGAGGCGGTCGCCGTGGCCGAGGACATCGGGTACCCGATCCTCATCCGCCCCAGCTACGTCCTCGGCGGGCAGGGCATGCGGATCGCGATCAACAAGGACGAGGTGGCCGAGTACGTCGCCAACATCCTCAAGCTGTTCCCGGACAACGAGATCCTCCTCGACCTCTTTCTCGAGGACGCTGTCGAGATCGACTGCGACTGCCTCTCGGACGGCGACGAGGTCTGGATCGCGGGCGTCATGCAGCACATCGAGCCGGCCGGCGTCCACTCGGGCGACTCGACGGCCGTCCTCCCCCCGTTCTCGATCTCCGACGAGGCCGACGCCACGATCCGCCGGTACGTCGCCGACATCGCCACGCGGCTCGGGGTCGTGGGCATGATGAACTGCCAGCTGGCGGTCCAGTCGCGCGACGGGAAGGAGACGGTCTACGTGATCGAGGCGAACCCGCGCGCCTCGCGGACGGTCCCGTTCGTGGCGAAGGCCACAGGCATCCCTGTCGCCCGGATCGGCACGATGCTGATGCTCGGCGAGACGCTGGAGTCGTTCCGCGAGCGCGGCGAGCTGGAGAGCTCGCTCGTGGGCTACGCGGTCAAGGAGCCGGAGATCGGAAGAGC
>CAXRFJ010000148.1:0-4300 GCA_964229475.1 Rubrivirga sp. | reverse complement strand
TGGACCTCGCCGTCACCGACGTCCGGCTGCCGGACGGGCGGCAGATCTTCGTCGGGCTCGTCCGCGACATCTCGGAGCGGCGGGCGCTCGAGCAGGCGCTCCTCCGGGCGGCCGAGGACGAGCGCCGGCGGATCGGGCAGGACCTCCACGACGGGCTCGGCCAGATGCTGACCGGGACGGGCCTCCGCGCGCGGCGCCTCGCCAAGCGGCTCCGCGCCGCCGAGAGCGCCGAGACGCCGCTCGCCGACGAGCTCGTGACGCTGCTCGACGAGGCCGACGGCTACGCCCGCGCCATCGCCCGCGGCCTCGTCCCCGTCGACGTCGAGGCGGGCGGGCTCGCCGACGCGCTGGAGCGGCTGGCCGGCCACGCCGGCCGGCTCCTCGGGCTCGACTGCCGCGTCGAGACGGCCGGCACGGCCCCCGCCCTCCCGGCCGCGACGGCCACCCACCTCTACCGGATCGCGCAGGAGGCCGTCTCGAACGCGGCCCGCCACGGCCGCGCCCGCTCCGTCGTCGTCGCCCTCGCCGGCGGCGACCGCCAGACGCGCCTCCGCATCGAGGACGACGGCGTCGGGATCGACGCGGCCCGCGCGGGCGGCTCGCTCACGGCCCCCGTCCGCCCCGACGACGACCGCGGCATGGGCGTCCGGATCATGCACTACCGGGCGCGCGTCGCCGGCGGCGAGCTCGACGTCCGCCCCGGCCCCGAGGGCGGGACCGTCGTCACCTGCACGATCCGCCACGACGCCCCCTCCCCGTCCCCGCACGCCGACGCCTGAGATGAGCCTCTCCACCAAGATCCTCCTCGTCGACGACCACCCGCTCCTCCGGACGGGCCTCGCCATGACGCTCGACGACGAGCCCGACTTCGAGATCGTCGGCCAGGCCGCCGACGCCGAGGAGGCCCTCGACGTGGTCGACCGGCTCGACCCGGACCTCGTCGTCGTCGACCTCTCACTGCCGGGGATGGGCGGGCTCGAGCTCGTCAAGCACCTCCAGACGATCCGCCCCGAGACGCGGACGCTCGTCGTCTCGCGCCACGACGAGAGCCTCTACGCCGAGCGCGCCGTGCGGGCCGGCGCCAAGGGCTACGTCTCCAAGCTGGAGGCCGGCGAGAAGATCGTGGCGGCCGTCCGGACCGTCCTCCGCGGCGGCATCTTCCTCTCGGACGACGTCAAGGACAAGATGCTGTTCGGCGCCGCCGCCGGGCGCGACCCGATGGCCTCGCCGCTCGAGGTGCTGAGCGACCGCGAGCTCGAGGTGTTCGAGATGACGGGCCGGGGCGTCGAGACGAAGGAGGTCGCCGAGCGGCTCCACCTCTCGGTCAAGACGGTCGAGAGCTACCGCGCGCGGATCAAGACGAAGCTGGGGCTGACGAACTCGACCGAGCTCATCGCCCACGCCGTCCGCTGGGTCGAGGACAACCGGGCGGACTAGGGCGCGCCCGCGAGGCGCCGCGCCGGCCCGCCTCGGGCGGCGCGGGGGCGGTGGCGGCCGCCGGGCGTCGCCTGTAGGGGCTGCCCCGGCAGGGCCGCGCGCCGTCGCCGTTCGTGGCCCGGCCGGCGCGCGGGCGATCCTGCGGTACGCCCCCCGCCAGCCCCGTGACCGCGACCCTCGCCTTCGACCTGTTGCCGGGCGCCGACCCCGTCGCCGCCGTCAACGCGCTCCGCCAGACGGCCCTCGTGGTGACGTCGGTCGACGCCGTCCGCGGGTGCCTCGTGGCCCTCGTCGAGGCCGAGACGCCCGACGTGCTGGCGGCGGCGGCGGCCGTGCTCGCCGCCCGCCCGGAGGTCCGCGACCTCGGCGCCGACGCGGCATGACGCGCCGGGCCCCCGAGACGCGCGCGGTGCTCGTGGTGGGCGAGGGCCCGCTCGCGGAGGCCGTCGCCGCGCGGCTGGCGGCCGTCGCGCGCGTGGCCGTGGGGACGACCGAGCCGGCCGGCGCGGCCCGCGCGCTCGCCGAGGTCGAGCGGGTGGTCACGCACTACGGCCGGCCCGACGGCCTCGCGCTCGCCGTCGGCCGCGACGGGCCGGCGCTCGTCCGCAGCGCGCGCGAGCTGCTGCCGGCGGGCCACGCCGTCGTCCTCGTCGAGCCGCCGGCCCTCGACGACCTCGACGCCGTGGCCGAGGCGACGGCCGAGGGGACGACGCTCGTCCACGTCCGGCCGGGCGCCGTGGGCCGCGAGCCGCGGCGCCGGGACCTCCCCGGCGGGCGCGTGCTGTGGACCGTCGAGGCGGGCGGCGCACCGGCGTGGGGCGGCGCCCGGGGCGGATCGGCGGCCGAGGTCACGGCGGCCCGGCGGATCCGCGAGCTGCTGTTCCCCGCGCGGGCCGCGGCGTAGGGGCAGGCCCCACGCGCGCTCGGGCGCCCCCCCGGGCGGGCGCCGGCGCCGGCCCCGGCAGACGGCGAGCGGGGCGTGGGGGAGGTTGGAGGCATCCACCCTCGGACCCATGACCGCCTTCGCCCCCGTCGTCTGCGCCCTCGACCTCGACCCGGCCTCCGAGCCCGCGCTCGTCGCCGCCGCCGAGCTGGCGGCCCGCGCCGCCGGCCCGCTCCACCTCGTGACGGTCCTGCCCGGGCGCGAGGACGCGGCCGACGTCGCCACCGAGGCCGCGCGGACGATCGTCGAGCTGTACGTCGACCACGCCCTCGGCGACGGCGCGTTCGCCGAGCTCGCGCCGGACGTCCACGTCACGACCCGGCCCGACGCGGCCGAGGCCGTCGTGGCCTACGCGGAGCGGGTCGGCGCGGCGACGCTGGTGCTGGGGACGCACGGGCGGCGGGGGCTCCAGCGGTTCCGCCTCGGCAGCGTCGCCGAGGCCGCCGTCCGCCGGTCGGCGTGCCCGGTCCTCGTCGTGCCCAACGAGGCGACGGCACGGCTGCCCGGCCCCGGCCGGCCGGTCCTCGTGCCCGTCGACTTCTCGCCCCAGAGCGGGCGGGCGGTCGCGGCCGGCGCCGCGCTCGCGGCGCTGACCGGCGCCGAGGTCGAGACCCTGTTCGTGATGGACGCCGTGAGCGAGTCGGCGCTGGCGGTCGCGGGGAGCCTCGCCGTGGCCCCGCCGCCCGAGCCGCCCGCCGAGGCCGACCTCCAGGCGTTCGCCGCCGACGCGGGCGCGGGCGACGTCGGCGCGTCCGTGGCGCACGGCGACCCGGCCGCCGGCATCGCCGAGCGCGCCGAGGCGATCGGCGCCGGGGCCGTCGTGATGGGCACGCACGGCCGCACCGGGCTGGCCCACGCCGTCTTCGGGAGCGTGACGGAGTCGGCCCTCCGCCGGCTCCACTGCCCCGTCCTGACCGTCCGCTAGCCCCCGATCCGATGACCCTCCACGACCGGCTCCTCGCCACCCTCGACGCCGCGCGCCACGCGCCGAGCGTCCTCAACACCCAGCCGTGGGCCTTCCGGATCGTCGGCGAGACGGTCGAGCTCCGGGCCGACCGCCGCCGCCAGCTCCGGGCCCTCGACCCCGACGGCCGCGAGCTGACGATCAGCTGCGGGGCCGCGCTCGCCGTCCTCCGCGTGGCCGCGCTCCACCACGGCCTCCGCGCCCGCATCGAGCCGCTCCCCGAGGCCGACGACCCCGACCTCCTCGCGCGCGTCGCGTTCGGGCCCGCCGAGCCGCCGGCCGACGACCGCCTCTTCCGGGCCATCCTCCTCCGCCACACGCACCGCCGCGACCTCGCCGACGAGCCGATCCCCGAGACCGTGACCGCGGCCCTCGTCGGCGCCGTCGCCCAGGACGGGGCGTGGCTCCGCGTCCTCACGGCGCCGGACGACAAGGAGACCGTCGGGCACCTCGTCGACGAGGCCGTCCGCGTGCAGGCGCAGGACCCGGCCGTCGTCGCCGACGTCCGCGCGTGGCTCCGGCCCGACGGCGACCCGCGGCCCGACGGCGTCCGCGACGGCGACCAGGGCGCGTGGGACCGCCGCGCCGACGTCCGCACGCCGGCGTCGGCGGTGGCGCGCCACAAGGCCGAGCTGCTCGCGCGGGCGCCGGCCGTGGCCGTGCTCGGGACCGAGGCCGACACGCCGGCCGCGTGGCTGGCCGCCGGGCTCGCCCTCGGCGAGATGCTCCTCGTCGCGGCCGACCGCGGCCTCGCCGTGTCGTACGCCAACGAGCCCATCGAGGTGGACGGCGCCTGGCGCCGCCGGCTGGCGGCCGTCGTCGGCGGCGGGCACCCGCAGATCCTCGTCCGCCTCGGGCGGCCGGTGGAGGCCGCCGGCACGCCGCGGCGCCCGCTCCGCGACGTCGCCCGGGTCTCGACCGAGGCCGATCCACCGTCGGCGCCCCCCGCCTCCCCC
>CAXRFJ010000147.1:0-4349 GCA_964229475.1 Rubrivirga sp. | reverse complement strand
GGTGTCCTCGGCCAGGAGGATGCGGAGGGGCGAGACGAGGTCGTCGTCGGGCATGGGGAGGGGCGGGACGGTCGCGAGAGGGGCGGGAGAAGGGGCGGGCTGCTCGGCCGGCCCGACGGGCTCGACGGCGCCGACGATGGCGCGGCAGAGCTGGCCGGGCTTGATCGGCTTGGGAAGGGTGGCGGCGAGGAGGCCGGGGGGGACGTCCGGCGCTTGGTGCATCGACGAGAGGACGACGAGCGGGAGCGCCGGCAGGCGGGCGTGGAGCGCCCGCGCGAGCTCGGCCCCGTCGACATCGGGCATCTGGTAGTCGAGGACGGCGGCGGCGAACGGCGCCCCGCCGTCGACGGCCGCGAGGGCCTCGGCGGCCGAGGCCGTGACGGTCGGGACGAGGCCCCACTTCTCGGCCTGGACCTGGAGGATCCGCCGGTTCGTCGCGTTGTCGTCGACGATGAGGAGCCCCTGGCCCCGGAGCGCGGCGATCCCGTCGCAGGCCCGGGCCGGCTGGGCGCCCGGGACCGCCTCGGCCGGGACGGCCACGTGGAAGGTGGTCCCGCGGCCCGGCGTGCTCTCGGCCCAGATCCTTCCGCCCATCGCGTCGACGAGGCTCCGCGAGATCGTGAGCCCGAGCCCGGTCCCCCCGTACTTCCGGGTCGTCGAGGTGTCGGCCTGGGTGAACGGGTCGAAGAGGGCCTCCAGCCGGTCGGGCGCGATCCCGATGCCCGTGTCGCGGACGCTCAGGTGGAGCCCGGCCTCGCAGTCGTCGAGGCGCCGGACGTGGGCCGGGACGGCGTCGGGGTCGCAGGGGACGACCTCGAGGACGACCTCGCCGGCCTCGGTGAACTTGACGGCGTTGGCGAGGAGGTTGACGAGGACCTGCCGCAGCCGCGTCGCGTCGCCGACGACGCGGGCGGGGACGTCCTCGTGGATCTCGTAGGCCAGGTCGAGCCCCTTCTCGGAGGCCCGGTAGGCCACGAGGTCGAGCGCGTCCTCGGCGCACGTCCGGACGTCGAAGGGCTGGGCCTCGAGCTCGAGCATCCCGGCCTCGATCTTCGAGAAGTCGAGGACGTCGTTGATGACCCCGAGGAGGGCCTCGCCGGACGACCGGATGACGGCGGCGAACTCGCGCTGCTCCTCGGTGAGGTCGGTGTCGAGGAGGTGGCCCGTCATCCCGATCACGCCGTTGAGCGGCGTCCGGATCTCGTGGCTCATGTTGGCCAGGAACTCGCTCTTGGCCTGGTTCGCCTCCTCGGCGGCCTCCTTCGCGGCGATGAGCGCCTCGTGCGTCTGGTGGACCTCCGTGATGTCCTGGGCGAGGAGGACGAGCCCGCCGCGCTCCTCGCCGTTGGCGGGCAGCTTGGCCGCGGAGAGGCGGACCGGGACCCTCTCGCCGCTCGGCCGCCGGAAGTGGGACTCGAGCCCGGTGACGAAGTCGTTGCCGGAGAGGGCCATCCCGAAGGCCATGACCTCCTCGGGCTGCGACGTGAACAGGTCGACGGCCGGCATCCCCACCACGTCCTCGGCGTCGCGCTCGAAGATCGCCGCCGCGGCCCGGTTCACCCGCACCACGTTGCCCTCGCCGTCGACCACGCCGAACGGGTCCGGGATCGACTCGATGATGGCCGTGAGGTGGGCCTGCGAGACCATGCTCTTGGCGAGCGCGCCCGCCGTCTCGTCGAGCGTCCGCGCGACCTCCCCGACCTCGTCGGCCGACGCGTCGCTGATCCGGGCCGTGAGGTCGCCGTCGCCGATGGCCCGCGCGCGCTCGGCGATCCGCCGGAGCCGCCGCCCGAGCGTCTGCGAGATGACGACGCCGAGCCCGAGCGCCAGCGCGAACGGGACGACGAGGAGGGCCAGCCCGTAGTGCCGCGCCGGCGCGAGGGCCTCCCGGGCCGCCGCGTGGTCGTCGACCGTCGCCGGGGCCGGCGTGGCGGCGAGGATCGCCCGGGCCTCCGCCGCGGCCTCCGACGTGTCCGCCCGGAGCGCGGTGAGCGCGTCGCGGACCACCGCCCGCGTGGAGGCCGTGCTCGCCTCGACCCGCTCGGCCGTCGCCCGCGCGCTCTCCTCGGCCGCCGCGTCGACGGCGCGGACGATGGCGAGGCCGAACGCCGAGCAGATCACGGCCGCGACGCTGAACGCCAGGATGAGTTTGGGGAACAGCTTCATCGGATTCGGGGGCGAACCGTAACGCAGGCGTTACCGTGCGAACCGGCGGGGACGCGTGCGGAGGCGGATTCGGCGGGCTGGGGAGGCGTCGGCGTGAACACGCCAGGAACGTGCCGATCCTCGCGCCCCGCTGCCGCGTCGCGCCGGGCGCTCGCCTGGGCCGCCAGCGGCGCCCCGGGCGGGTCCGTGCTCCCGATGGGCCGGCGCCGGCTAGGGCGCGAGGGGCCCGGCCGGCGTGGCCGTCCATAGCATCCGCGCGCGGCCCTCGGGGTCGTCCTCGTAGAACCGGACGTCGGCGCCGCGGGCCTTGGCGATCCAGACGATCTGCCCGGCGTGCATGGCGAAGTGCTCGACGGCGTGGTACACCGCCCGGAGCCCGGTCGGCTCGCGGCCCTGGATGGCGTACGTCCGGAGGAGCGCGGCCTCGTCCAGCCCGTCGATCACCGCGCACGTCTCGTCGACGGCCGCGCGGAGGTCGGCCAGGACGTCGGCGGCGGAGCGGCCGCCGGTGGTGGCGAACTCCGAGGGCCGGTCGCGGACGTCCGGCGCGCCGCCGAGGCCGGCCACGATCCACTGGCGGAGGTTGCCGGCGAGGTGGACGCACAGCGTCCCCGCGCTGTTGGCCCGCTCGGTCGGCCGCCACCACAGGTCGTCGCCGAGGGCCTCGACGGCCGCCTCGATCTTGGGCAGCCACTCGCCGCGGAGCAGGGTCAGGGACTGGTCGAGAAAGGCACGGTCGAGCGTCATCGGGGCGGGGGAGGGGAGGGCCCCCGTACGTCCTCAGGGGGCCCCCGGTCTCCGCGGCCCGTAGGTTGATCGGGCCGACTCTCCCACACCGATGCGCGCCGCCCTCCTCGCCCTGGTCCTCGTCCCCGCCGTCCTCGCCCAGCCGGGCGTCGAACGGGGCCGCCCCGCCGACCGCCCCTGGCCCGACTCGCTCGTCGGCGGCCCAGTCCCGCCGGCCGAGGTCCAGCGGCTCTACGCCGTCGCCGCGGCCGTGTCGCAGGAGCGGATCGAGGCCGACATCCGGACGCTGGCGGGCTTCGGGACGCGGCACACGCTGAGCGACACGACCAGCGCGACGCGCGGGATCGGCGCGGCGCGGCGGTGGATCCGGGCCGAGTTCGAGCGGATCTCGGCGGCCTGCGGCAGCTGCCTCGAGGTCGTCGAGCAGCGGCGCGTGGTCTCCGGCGAGGCGCGCATCCCCGAGCCGACCGAGATCGTCAACGTCCTCGCCATCCAGCGCGGGACGGCCGACCCGAACCGCTACGTCGTGATGTCGGGCGACATCGACAGCCGGGCGTCGGACGCGCTCGACGGCACGAGCGACGCGCCGGGCGCCAACGACAACGCCTCGGGCATGGCCGGTGCCCTCGAGGCGGCCCGCGTCCTCAGCCAGTACGCGTTCCCCGGGACCATCGTCTACGCCGGGCTGAGCGGGGAGGAGCAGGGCCTGTTCGGCGGGCAGATCATGGCCGAGACCGCGCGCGAGGAGGGCTGGTTCGTCGAGGCCGTCCTCAACAACGACATGATCGGGAATAGCTGCGGGATCGACGGCGTGTGCGACAACACGTCGGCCCGCGTGTTTTCGGAGGCGACGCGGCCCGTCGAGACCGAGCGCGAGGCGCGGATCCGGCGGTTCACGGGCGGCGAGGTCGACGGGCCCTCCCGCAACCTCGCCCGCTACGTCGACCGGATGGCGGACGCCTATGTCCGCAACCTCGACGTGATGATGGTCTACCGGCTCGACCGGTTCGGGCGCGGCGGGCACCACACGCCGTTCACCAACGTCGGCTACCCGGGCGTGCGGATCATGGAGACGCACGAGCACTACGACCGCCAGCACCAGGACCTCCGCACGGAGACGTACCCCGACGGGACGCCGCGCCACTACGGCGACACGGTCGAGTACGTCGACGTCCAGTACGCGGCCAAGCTCACGGCCCTCAACGCCGTGACGCTCGCCGGTCTGGCGGGCGCGCCGGCCCCGCCGTCGAACGTCGGCATCTCGGGCGCCGTCCAGCCGAGCACGACGCTGGAGTGGGACCGGCCGGACGCGGCCCAGAACCCGCAGCTCGCCGGCTTCCGCGTCTGGTGGCGGCTGACGACGGAGCCGCAGTGGCAGTGGTCGGTCTTCGTCCCGGACTCGGGCGCGGCGCGCCAGGCGTACACGCTCGAAAACG
>CAXRFJ010000146.1:0-3375 GCA_964229475.1 Rubrivirga sp. | reverse complement strand
GGCCGTCGGCGCCGTACGCGGCGGCGCTCATCGCGATCCCCGCCAGCGACGGCTCGATCTCGACCTCCGCATCGAACCGGTCCGCGAGGCGACGGACGATCTCGCCGGCCGTGGTGCCGTCGGCGACGTAGACCGCCTGCGTCCAGTCGAGCGCGGCGAGGTTCGCCGTCTCGGGCGCCGTCGGCGGGTCGAGGGCGAGCACGCGGCTCGTCTGCCCGGGGGCGAGGCGGACGGCCGCGCTCGGCGTCGCGCGCGGCGCGAGCGTCACGACGCCCTCCACGAGCACGACCTCGGTCTCGACCTCGGAGGCGTCGACGGAGAACGTCGTCCCGAGCACGGTGACCTCGGCGTTCGGGGTCGTGACCTCGAACGGGTTCGCCTCGTCGCGGACGATCTGGAACAGCGCCTCGCCGCCGAGCAGCCGCGCCTGCCGGGCGTCGTCATCGGAGACCTGAAGCCGCGCGTTGTCGGCGAGCTCGACGGTCGAGCCGTCGGCGAGCGTGACGGTCTGTGCGCCCGCGACGGTCTCCCAGCCCGTGTCGCGGGCCGCGAGGAACGTCAGGAGCCCCGCGAACGCGGCGACGGCGGCGACGGCCGCCACGCGCGCGATCCACCGCGTCGGGCGGGCGACGCGCCGCATCGCCGGCCGGTCGGCCGCGCGATCGGAGGCGCGGCCCGTCCGCCTCGGCGCGCGGTCCACCGAGGCGGGCGGGGGCGCGGCGAGCGACGGCGGGGTGGGTGAGGCGGCCTCGGCCCACGCCGCCTCGAAGGCGTCGCGGTCGGCGCGGATGCGCTGGACGGCCGCCACGAGGCCGGGGTGCCGGGCGAGCGCGTCGTCGAGGGCCGGGCGTGCGGCCTCCAGCTGCCGGCGCTCGGCGTCGCTCAGGAGGTCGTCGTCGGCGAGGGCGTAGAGGACGAGGAGCGTCCGGTCGGGGAGGTCGCGGGCGAGCTCGCGGCGCACGCCCGCGCGGAGGCTCCGCCAGCGAGCGAAGGCCTCGGCGAGCGCGGGGTGCTCGCGGAGCGCGGCGTCAAGCGCGGCCCGCTCGTCGGGCGGGAGCGCGTCGTAGAGGGCGAGGGCGTCGGGGTCGCGCATGGTGGTGGACTAGAGGGCATGGAGCGCGGCGAGGACCGCGAGGCCCACGGCGACGGCCGAGCCGTCGGCGAGGAGCCCGCGGAGCTTCTCGAAGGCCCGCTTGACCTGCATCTTGACGGCCGCCTCGGTCGTGTCGAGCGTCTCGGCGATCTCGGCGTAGGGGTAGCCGAGCTCGCGCATCTCGAGGATGGCCCGGGCGTGGTCGGTCAGCGCCGCGAGCGCGCCCTCGAGGTCGAGCTTCAGCCCCACGTCCTCGGCGCCGACGGAGCCGGGCGTCGGGAGGTCGGGGTCGAAGAGGGCCTCGCGCGACGAGTAGCGGCCGCGGTAGAAGTCCTGGAGCTCGAAGAGGGCCGCTTTCATGGCGAAGGCCTTGAACCGGGCCGGGTTCTGGAGCGCGTCGAGGCCGCGGTGGACGCGGAGGAGCGCGTTCTGGACGAGGTCGTCGACCTCGGGCGCGCCCCCGATCCGGCTGCGGAAGAAGCCCCGGATGGGGCGCTCGACGGCGGCGATGAGGGCCTCGCGGGCCGCGTCGTCGCCGGACTGGGCTCGGGAAACGGCGTCGGGGTCGAAGGTCATGGGCGGGGAGCCTCGCGGGGAGGCATGGGGGGAGCCGCCGCTCGACCGTCCGGGGTCACACGCCGCCGGGCGGGCTACTCCGAGGCGGTCTGCTCGCCGCCGGCCGCGCGCCAGCCCGCGTAGGCGCGATCGTAGAGGCCCTGGGCCTCGTCCAGCGTCGGGCTCTGCGGGAAGAGCGTCGTCAGCTGGTCGTAAAGATCGAGCGCCGAGCGGTACCGCGCGAGCTGCCGCGCCTGGATGCTGTTGTCCGCGTAGGCCACCTGGGCGCGCAGCGCGCCGAGCAGCGCGTCGTCGGCGTACTCGCTGGCGGGGTACTCCTCGAGCACGTCGCGGTAGGCGATGACGGCGGCCTCGAAGTACTCGCGGCGCTCGTAGAGCCGGCCGGCGTCGTACTTCTTGTGGGCCAGCTTCTCGCGGAGCTCGGCGGCGATGGCCTCGGCCGCCGGGACGTTCGGGCTGTCCGGGTACTGCTGGACGTAGATCCGGATGTAGCTCAGGGCCTGCCGCGTGTCGGTCTGGTCGAGCTCGTAGCGCGGGCTCAGCTGGGCGTACGCCTGGATCCGCTCGAAGGCGGCCTGCTCGATCCGCGGGTCGGTCCGGTAGAACTCGATGAACCGCGTGAACTCGCTGCCGGCCAGGAGGTACTGGCCGTCGGCCGCGTAGGCCCGGGCCAGGGCCAGCTGGGCGTCGTCGGCGAGCTCGCTGGTCCGGCCGAAGTCGAGGGCCGCGCGGAAGTGCTCGATGGCGCGGCGGTGGTCGCCCTCCTCAACCTCCTGGACGCCCGCGTCGTAGGCCTGCTGGGCCGAGCCGAACGTCGTGGGACCGGCCCCGCACCCCGCGGCGAAGAGGACGGCGAGGGCGAGGAGCCCGGAACGGATCGGCATGGACGGTCGGATGCTGGCGGGTCGCGGAGCGGGCACGAACGGAGTCGGTGACGCCTTATTGCGACTCAATCTCGCCCGCTCCCGAGCGGCCCCGCAGACGAGAACCGGCGAAGACTTCGGGGGCAAGAGGCATGAGGGAAGGGGCATGGGGCGGTCTTGGAGCCTCTTTCCGCTTCCCTCATGCCCCATGCCTCACTCCAACAGCACCGCCTGGCCGTCGCGGAAGCCGAGGACGTAGAGCGCCTCGTTGACCTGCCCGTCGCCGAACCGGAAGCGGTGGCCGATCCCGTCGAACAGCGGGGCCGCGCGGAGCGCGTCGGCGAGGACCGTCTCGTCGCCCTCCGTCTGCGACAGGAGGAACCGCGTGATGTCGTAGCCGATGAGCGCGAGCCGGTCCTGCCCGATGCCGGCCAGCTCGCGGTAGCGGCGGCCGAACGCGTCGGCCGAGCCCGGGGCCACGAAGAAGTCCTGCGTGAACACGGCGCCGAGGCGGCTGGCGCGGGCGGTCGAGGACGAGAGGCCCTCCCACTCGGTGTTGCCGAGCGGGCGCGGGGCCCGGCTGCCGAGCGCGTCGAGCGCGCGGAGCGCGTCGGCCGCGTAGCGCGGGGCGTCGCGGCCGGTCACGGGGAGGTAGACCGCGTCGACGCCCTGGAGCGCCGCGGCGCCGACCTCGCGGTCGAGGTCCTCCCAGTCGCCCGCGTCGGCGAGCGTCTCCTCGAAGGCGACGGTCGCGCCGAGGCGGCGGGCCTCCGTGGCGAAGGCCCCGGCCATGTCGGCCCCGAGCGTGCCCGTCTGCGACGCGACGCCGAGGCGGTCGACCTG
>CAXRFJ010000145.1:0-13923 GCA_964229475.1 Rubrivirga sp. | reverse complement strand
GAGACTCGTGGGCCGGGAGGACCTCGTGGCCCTCCGCATCCAGCTCGTCCCCGCCTTCGACGGCGGCGATGAGCTGTTGGGCGCGGCGGACCCCGATGGTCTTCCACGTCGCCTTGACGTAGGCCTTGAAGTCCTTGTGGGTCGACCGGTAGAGCTCGGCCTCGCGGATGGTCCGGAGGGCGTAGCCCGCGTCGAGGCTCGCCGTCTCGTACCGACGGAGGGCGTCCTCGCAGACGGAGAGCGCCTCCTCTTCGTCTGGGGTAAGGGGCGAACACGTGTTCGCGTCGGTGACCTTCGTCGCGCTGGTCTTCCCGGTCGGTCGGGAGGGCTTCGAGCGGGACGTGATCGCCTCTCGGGCCGCGGCCTGAGCAGCGTGGTCGGTCACCACCCGCTTGGCCTTGCGGACGGTCGGCTCGGGTGCGGATTCCGCGACCGTGGCGGGGAGCCCGTTCGCGGGCGTGGTGTCGTTCGTCATGGTTGGTGTGCCCGGTACCCGGGCGGTTGTTGAAGGGATGACCGCAGCGGCTACCCGTCCACGTGCCCCCGGCCCCTCGCCGGGACGTAGGCCTCGTCGAGGAGGGCCTCGACGTCGGCCGTCCGGAAGAGGACCGACCGTCCCCGACGGAAGTAGGGGAGGACACCCCTCGACCTCATGTAGTCGACCTTCCTCGTGCTCCACCCCGTGAGGTCGGCGACCTCGGCCCTCGTGAGGTAGGATCCGAGCTTGGCGCGTCGGACGACCTCGGGGAGGGCGGCGAGGACGGCAGCCTCGACGGCCGGGCCGACGGCGTCGGCGACGAGGCGGCGGAGCGATTCGGTGAGGGGGTCGGGGGTCATGGTGGCAGCCGCTTGCGCGATGTGCCACAAATCTGGGTCTCGCCCCCGTCGGGCTATAAATGGCCTGCTCCCCTTATTGCTACCTCAACGGGCCCTTATTGGGTCTTGTCGCCCTCAATAGGGCCAACGACGTTCGCCGTGTCCATCCCGGCCGCCGTCGCGATGGCGATGACCCCGGCTCGGAACGCCTCGTACCTGTCGTCCTGAGCACTCCGTGGGCCCGGCCCCGACCCTCGCCCTTCCCACTTCTCGAACAGTGGGTCCCGTAGACGTAGGTGTTCGCCGACCGGGTTGAGCCGCGATATCACGAAGGTCTCGACCGTGTCCTTGTCCCAGCCAAGGGAATCACTAGCGCCGATCAGTCCGGCGATGGCGTTGAACGACTTCCTCACGCGCATCACACGGCGTGTTTCCGCGTCGTCGATCGCGGCGATCGCCTCGATGGCCGCGGCGACGAACTCCTCCTGGTCGTCGTCCAGCTCGATGACCAAGCGCTGAGTCTTGTCCATCCAGTTGACGTAGCCGATCACCTCGAACTCCCGCAGCACGTTCTCTATGACGTGGACGCGGCCGGTCAGCATCGCTTGCTCCGACTCCAGCCGTATGTGGTGATCTGTCTCGCTGGCTCTCCTGAGCTGGATCCTCGCGCGGCTCAAAAGCGCGTCCCACGTGGAACTGGGTGCCGCCTTCACCACGGCGAGGTCGGCGAGCCCCGGGTGTTCGTCGATCGCCTCTTGGACAGATGGTTCTTCCAACCTGAGCAGGATGCCTTCGGGCTGAGGGCCGGAGTGGGTCGGTGAGATCCGTTCTACACCGACCCATGACCATCTCGCGCCGCCAGAACTCCCTGATTCAACCAGGGAACGGTCGACAGTTGCGGCCCCGCCTCGTGTCTCCGCCTCGGCTTCCAAGACGCCCACCATGCGTTGGAGGATTAAGACGGTGGCCTGTAGTTCCGACTCCCGCTCCTCGTTCGCTGCCAGTCGTTCCCTGGCCTTGGCCAAGAGCTTGGAGAGGAGCCCGTAGCCCGCGCCGCCGTCCAACAAGCGAACTGTGTCATTCCACTGCGCGATCGTGAACTCGCGCATCTTCTCCTCGATGGTCCAACTGCCCCACTCCTTATCCAACGTGAGGGGCCAGTTGATAAACCGCGAGCGGGCCGCAGTGACGTACGGGTCCAGTGCGCCCCAGTGGTGGGCGGTCAAACGATGCGACTCAGCGTTCTCGTCGATGTCCTCTACGTCCACAGGTCGTCGCCAAGCTTGTCCACGGCGTCCTGATCGAACGACTTCAGGTAGGCCTCGGTCGTCGCGAGGTCCCGGTGACCGAGCGTCCTGCTGATCGCGTAGAGGTCGCCCGACTTCCGCCGCGCGAAGTCGGCGTACGAGTGTCGCGCCACGTGCATGCTCAGGCCCTCGGCCTCGACCTCGGCCACGGCCGCCGCCCGCTTCAGGCTCACGTTGAGCTGGGCGTTCCGAGCGTTCACCCGCCGCCGGAGCCGGACGGGATCCTTCAGGTCGACCGGCCTGATGAGCGGGAACGCGAGAGGGGGCTCGGCCAGGGCTCGCTGGCGGTCGAGGATCGCCAGGGCCGGAGCGGGGACCGGGACGGCCACGCTCGTCGATGTCTTCATCATCTCGTACGCAGCCCGGCCGTCGCGGACGGCATCGGCCCGGAGCGCGCAGACGTCGCCGAACCGCATGCCCCCGACGTAGAACGCCCACACGAACACGTCGCGGGCGAGACCGGTCGGCGTGGCCGGGTCGAGCGCGGCGTCCCGGAGCCGCTCGACCTCCTCGAGCGAGAGCTTCCGACGGTGGACCGGCTTCGCCTTCGGCTTCTTGTACGTGAGGAACGGGTCAGCCGCCGGCTCGATCTCGCCCTCGTCGATCGCCTGCCGGAACACCCGCCGGAGCCGCGTGAGCTCCTTCCGCGTCGTGTTCGGGTTGTTCTTGGCCACGCGCCGGAGGTGGCGCTCGAACCGGCGGAGCGCGTCGGCGTCGACCTCGGCCCACGAGAGCGTGTGCCCGAGCGCGGCCCGGAGCTTGTTCAGCGTCGTCTGGTACTTCCGGTGCTCCCAGAGCTTCCCGTCGGCGTCGAGCCCGGCGACGAACCCCTCGAAGAACGCGGTGAGCGACTGGCTCGACCCGTCGACGGCGGCCTTGACGGCGTCGGCGGAGGTGGCCCCGAGGGCGGCCTGCTTCGCCGCGACCTCGACCTCGTCGAGCCGTGCGTTGAGCGCGTCGGCGATGGGGTGGGAGGCGCGGACGCGGTCGCGGCGGTCGTTCCAGTGCCGGGGCTCGACGGCGACGCCGGTGGCCGAGTACCGCTTCTTCCGGTGGGCCGTGACGCGGAGGTAGACCGGGCACGTCCCGTCCCGCTTGGGCCGGTCGGTCCGGAGGAAGAGCTTGACGGTGGCGTGGGGGGCGGGCACCGGGTCGGTGGAACGGTGGTGGAACAGTCTACGGAACGGGCGTCGACTGGGGCCCGCACGGACCGACCTTAATCGCCTCTATTCTCCGATCTCGTCACTCCCTGCGACTCCGGGTCGCAGGGAGTCGTATCCTCTGCGATCCAACAGGGCCCACTCCGAAGCCCGGGATCCCGCTGTGGGGCACCGGGCTTTGCGTTGGCAGGCAGGACCCGGGTGGAACGGTCCTGCCTCTCCAGTGCGCGCGGCTCCGCCGGCCGGTGGAGCGCGCGAGCCGGTCCTCGGTCGACGGCCGCCCCAGACGGGCAGGGGGGCTAGTCGCGTCTCGGCGTCGCCCCGGAGCCCTGGGGGGGGAGGAGCCGGGCGGCAGCGACGAGCACGACGGTGCCCGCCGCCACGACGGAGAAGCCGAGCCGGTACCCCGCCTCGGGGTCGGCCGCCGAGGCCGCGAGCGCCGCCAGGAGCGCGGCCCCGATCAACTGGCCCACGCTGAGGAAGATCGTCGAGAGCCCCTGCGCGACCGCCCGCTCGTCGCGGCCCGCCTCGGCGAGCAGGATGTAGCTGAGCGACGAGCCGAGCACCCCCGAGAGCCCGAGCCCCAGGACCACGGTCGCCGCCACGTGGAGGCCGAGGGACGGGGCCGCGGCCACGCCCGCCATGCCGGTGAGGATCAGTGCCGAGGCCGCGGTCACGACGGGGCGCGCGCCGACGCGGTCGAGGAGGCGCCCGGAGACCGGCGCCCCCAGCGCGACGCCGGCCACGAGCGGGAGCAGGAGGTACGAGCCCGCCGACTCCCCCACGTCGAAGGCGACCACGGCGTAGGCCGAGAGCAGGACGAACGTCGCCTCGACGACGCCCGCCCCGACGGCGAGGAGGCACGCGACCTGGACCTGGCGCCGCGCGAGGAGCCCGGGGCGCAGGAGGGGAGCCTCCGCCCGCCGCTCGACCGCCGCGAGGACGGGGACGAGGACGAGGGACAGGCCGAGTGGTACCGCCACCGCCGGCCGCGCCAGGCTGGAGGTGAGCGCCGAGGCGTCGAGACCGCTCAGGCCGATGACGGCGGCGCCGAGGAGGAGGACGAGGAGCGCCGTCCCGGTCGCGTCGAACGGCCGCGGAGCGGAGGCCCTCGACTCCGGCAGCCGCCGCGCGGACCACGCGAACACGATGGCGGCGAGGGGGAGCGACAGGGCGAAGAGCCACCGCCAACTCGCCACCGCCAGCACGACGCCGCCCAGGGCCGGCCCGATCAGGAACGCGACGCCGACCACGGACCCGAGGAGGCCGACGGCCCGGCCCCGCCGGTCGGGCGGGTACGTGTCGCCGATGACCGCCGCCGCGACGGGGAAGATGCCGGAGGCCCCGAGGCCCTGCACGACGCGGCCCGCGAGCAACGCCCCGAACGAGGGCGCGAGCGCGACCGCGAGGGCGCCGGCCGCGAACACGGCGACGCAGGCGAGGTACACTCGCTTCCGCCCGACGCGGTCGGCTAGGGCGGCCGTCACCGGGAGCCCGCCGAGGTTAGCGAGGACGAACGCCGTGAACGTCCACGCGACGGCGCGGTCCGTGAGCCCGAAGGCCGCGCGGAGCGCGGGGATCGCCGGCCCGACCACGGCGATGTCGAGCGCCGCGAGGAGCGTGCCGAGGAAGAGGACGCCGAGGAGCGGCGGCGGGGCCGTGGTCTGGGAGGACGTCATGGGGGCGCCGGACGGCGCGGGCTGGCGGGGCGGCTCGGCGGCCGAGGGGCGCTAGAGCGCGGCGAAGGCGGACCGGAACGCCTCGCCCGCCTCGGCCACGACCTCGGGGGTGTGGGCGCTCGACGTGAAGCACGCCTCGAAGGGCGACGGGGGGAGGTACACGCCGCGGTCGAGCAGCAGCTTGTGGAGGCGGGCGAACGCGGCCTTGTCGCTCGTGGCCGCGCTCGCGTAGTCCGTGACGGGCTGGTCGTTCAGGAAGAAGCCGAACATGGCGCCGACGGCGTCGGTCTGGACGGGGACGCCCGCGGCGTCGGCGGCGGACTGGATCGCCTCGGCCGTGGCGCGCGCGGCCTCGGCGGCCTGCCCCCAGGCGTCGGAGCCCTGCACCTCGCGCAGGAGCGCGAGCCCGGCGGCCATCGCGAGGGGGTTGCCAGAGAGCGTCCCGGCCTGGTAGACGGGGCCGTCGGGCGCCATCAGCTTCATGACCTCGGCGCGGCCGCCGTACGCGCCGACCGGGAGGCCGCCGCCGATGACCTTGCCGAGGATCGTCACGTCGGGCGTCACGCCGTACAGCGCCTGCGCGCCGCCGGGGTGCACGCGGAAGCCGACCATCACCTCGTCGAACACGAGGAGGGCGCCGTGCGCCTCGGTGATCTCGCGGAGGAACGCCAGGAAGCCCTCGCCCGGACGGACGAGGCCCATGTTGCCCGCGATCGGCTCCACGAGGACGGCCGCGACGTGCTCGCCCTCGCGCTCGAACAGCTCGCGCACCGCGGCCTCGTCGTTGAACGGCACGACGAGCGTGTCGGCGGTCACGGCGGCGGGGACGCCGGGCGAGTCGGGCAGGCCGAGCGTGGCGACGCCGCTGCCGGCCTTCGCCAGCAGGAGGTCGGCGTGGCCGTGGTAGTGGCCGTCGAACTTGACCACCTTGGTCCGGCCGGTGTAGGCGCGCGCGGCGCGGACGGCGCTCATCGCGCCCTCGGTCCCGGAGTTGACGAACCGGAGCCGCTCCATGCTCGGGTAGATCCCCTGGATGGTCTCGGCGAGCTCCACCTCCAGCGGGCTCGGCGCGCCGTAGCTGCTGCCTTTGGCGGCCTGCTCCGCCACCGCCCGCGTGACCCCCTCCGGCGCGTGCCCGAGGAGGAGCGGGCCGAACGACAGCACGTAGTCGACGTAGCGGTTGCCGTCCACGTCGACGAGGTACGGCCCCTCGCCGCGCTCGATAAAGCGGGGCACGCCGCCGACGGACTTGAACGCGCGGACGGGCGAAGAGACGCCGCCGGGCATGAGGTGCTGCGCCTCGGAGAAGAGCGCTTCGGAGCGGGCGGTGGACGGTTCGGTCATGTCGTCGGAGTCAGAGAGAGGAGCTGGTCGGCGGTCGCGTGCGCCTGCGCGATCACGTCGGGCAGGCCGACGCCGCGGAGGGAGGCGCCGGCGAGCGCGAGGCCGGGGTGGCGCGCGAGCGCGGTGTCGAGCGCGGCGAGCCGGTCGGGGTGGCCGAGCGTGTAGCGCGGCTGGACGCGCGTCCACCGCTGCACGGCCGTCCAGGCGGGGGCGGGGATCGGCCCGAGCCGCTGGCGGAGGTGGTCGAGCGCGGCGTCGAGCGCCTCGGCGTCCGGGGCGCCGGCGGCGAACGGCGGGCGGAGAAAGACGCGGAACAGGTCGTGGCCGGCGGGCGCCGTCCCGGCGTGCTTGCGCGAGAGGACGGTCACGGCCTGCACCGGCCCGCCCTCGCGCGCGGGGACGAGCCAGCCCGACACGTCGGGCACGTCGAGGCCGTCGTTCGCGAGGCCGACGAGGGCGGCGGTCGCGCTGCCCATCGGGATCTCGGCCAGCGGCGCCGCCAGCGCGGCGTCGAGCGGGGCGAGCACGCGGGCGGCCGCGGCGGCGGGGAGAGCGACGAGGAGCGTCTCGGCGGTCCGCGTCGAGCCGTCGGCGAGCACGGCGCGGTAGGCGTCGCCGTCGCGCTCGGCGCGCTCGACCCGGGCCTCCGTCTCGATCGTCCCGCCCGCCTCGGCGACGGCGTGGGCGAGCGCGTCGGTCAGCGCCTGCATCCCGCCGACGGGGCGGGCGAAGGGGGCGCGGCCGGTCGTGAGGCCGGGCGGTCCCGCCGCGCCGCCGAGGCGGAGGAAGCCGCCCTCCCGCTCGCGGGCGTGGAGGTGGGGCAGCGTCGAGCGGAGCGAGATCGGGCCGTCGTCGGCGCCGTAGAGGCCGCCGAGGAGCGGCTCGATGAGGTCGGCCCAGGCGCCGCGGCCGAAGCGGCGGACGGCGAACGCCTCGAGGCTCTCGTCGTCGCCGGAGGCGCGGGCGGGCACGAGCGGCTCGAGCGCGGCGCGGAGCTTGGCGCGGAGCCCCATCGCGGGCGTCGTGACGAGCGGCCACAGCCGGCCCGGCACGAGGCCGGTCAGGCCGGCCGGGAGCGGGTGGAGCCGGCCGTTCCGCTGGATCATCGCGCCCGTCCGGGGCGTCGCGGTCTCCACGCCGAGCGCCTCCGCCAGTCGCGCGGCGTCGGGCTTGCGCACGAGGAACACGTCCGGCCCGACGTCGGCCTCGAAGCCGCCGTGCCGCAGCGTCCGGACGACGCCGCCGAGGCGGCCGGAGGCCTCGAGCAGGCGGACGCTCGCGCCGCCCAGGGCCAGCCGCCGCGCCGCCGCCAGCCCGGCGACGCCGCCGCCGAGGACGAGAACGTCGGTGCGGTCGGTCACGGTGCGCTGGCGGTCGGGAGGGGCTAGGCGGGCGCGCCGGCGTCGCGCGTGCCCGCGGGCATCGGCATCGTCGGGGCGCCGGCGGAGGCGGCGCGCACGTCGGACGCGATCCAGCCGGCCTCGGCGGCCTGGCCCTCCACGAGCTCCGCGAGCAGCCGCGTGAACCGGGCGTCGTCGTTGAGCGACGGCGGGCGGACGAGCGTCACGCCCCTCTCCTTGGCCGCCGCCTGCGCCTCGATGTCGATGTCGAACAGGATCTCGACGTGGTCGCTCACGAAGCCGATGGCGAGGCTCACCACCTTGTCGACGCCGCGCTCGCGGTGGAGCGTCGGGATGTGGTCCTCGAGCTGGGGCCCGAGCCACGGCTCCGGGCTCCGGCCCTCCGACTGGTAGCTCCAGCTCCACTGGTCCTCGCGGAGCCCCGCGCGCTCGGCGATGAGGCGGGCCGTGGTCCAGAGCTGGTCCTGGTACGGGTCGCCCATCGTCACCACGCGGACCGGCAGGCTGTGCGCGCTGAGGACCACGTGGACGTCGTCGCGCTCGTCCTCGGGGAACTGCGCGATGGCCCCGCGAACGCGGTCGGCGAACGCCTCGATGAGGAGGTCGGCGTCGAAGTAGGCGTCGACGTACGAGACCTCGATGTCGCCGCGGTAGAGGTCGAGGCCGGCCTTCACCTTCTGCTGGTACTTCGCGATCGACATCGACGAGAAGTGCGGCGCGAGCACGATGGCGACCGCCCGCTCGATGCCGTCGTCGATCATCTGGCCGACGGTCTCCTCGATCCACGGCGCCCAGTGGCGCATGCCGAGGTAGGCCTTGAACCGCGCGGGCTCGCCCGGCGGGTTGGCTTCGCCGTCCGCTTCGCGGTTCAGGACCGCCATCGCCCCGTCGATCTGGGCCTGCGTCAGCCCGAGGATGGGCGACTTGCCGCCGATGGAGCGGTAGTTGTTGGTGATCTCGTCGAGGACGGCGGTCGTCGTCGGGCGGCCGTGGCGGATGTCGGAGAGGTAGCCGGGGATCTCGTCCAGCGACTCGGGGCCGCCGTAGGCCATGAAGAGGACGCCGATGGGCGGAGCGGTCTGGTCGGGCATGGGTCGGTCGGGTCGGTCCGCCTCGGGGCCGAGGCGGAGGGGGCGGCTAGGCGGCGCGGCTCGTCCGCTCGCGGACGTAGTCGGTGAGGCGGGCGACGGCGTCGGGCGGGGTGGCCGGCACGAGGCCGTGGCCGGTGTTGAACACGTGGCCCGTCTCGGGCGCCTCGTCGAGGACGCGGTCGGCCTGGGCCTTGAGCTCGCGCCAGGGCGCCTGGAGGAGGTACGGGTCGAGGTTGCCCTGGAGCGGGCGGCCGTCGCCGATGCGCTCGCGCGCTTCGCGGAGCGACGGCCCCGAGTCCACGCCGATGGCGTCGCCGCCGGCCGCGGCGATGGCGTCGAGGTGGCCCGCCGTACCCGTCGAGAAGTGGACGACCGGGAGGCCCGTCTTCTGCGCGATCGCGATGAGCTTGGCGCTGTACGGCGCCACGTAGCGCTCGTAGTCGTAGCGCGAGAGGACGCCGGCCCATGAGTCGAACACCTGGAGGGCGTCGGCGCCGGCCTTGGCCTGCTCGCCGAGGAAGCTGCCGGCGACGGTCACCATCTTGTCCATCAGGCGCCGCCACGCGGCGGGCTCCTGGTACATGAACCGGCGCGTGAGCTCGTACTTTTTCGAGCCGCCGCCCTCGATGGCGTAGGCCGAGAGCGTGAACGGGCACCCCGCGAAGCCGATGACCGGGACGCGGTCGCCGAGCTCCTCTTTGACCAGCCGGATGGCCTCGGGCGTAAACGGCATCGTCTCGCCGGCCGGCGGCGTCGCGAGCAGGTCCACCTGTCGGGTCGAGCGGATCGGGTTGTCGATGACCGGCCCGACGCCCTTCTCGAAGCGGAGGTCCAGCCCCATCGTCTGGAGCGGGGGCAGGAGATCGGAGTAGATGACGGCGGCGTCGAGGTCGAACCGGCGGATCGGCTGGAGCGTGATCTCGGCGGCGATCTCGGGCGTCTTCACCATCGTGAGGAAGTCGTGCTTCTCACGGACGGCGCGGTACTCGGGGAGGTAGCGGCCGGCCTGCCGCATGAACCACACGGGCGTGGCGTCGACGGGCTCGCCGCGGAGGGCCTTCAGGAATCGGGACATCGGGTCGGAGAGTCGGGGCGAGCCGCCTCGAGGCGGCCCGGCGGGGGGCCGAGGCGGGGGGAGGCGGTCAGTGGCCGGAGCCCTCGGGGTCGATGGCCCAGGCGACGGGGGCGGCGCTCTGCCCGACGGCGCGGCCGACGAAGAAGGGCCCGAGGCGGTCGAGGAACTCGGCGGTGTGGCGCGTCCCGCGCATCCGCTGGACCACCTTCGAGAGCGGCGAGAGCTCCTTGCCGACGAGCCCGGCGATAAAGTCGCTGTCGTTCTCGTCCATCCCGTGGCACGCCAGGCGGACGTCGTGGGCGTAGTCGCCCTTGCCGAAGGCGCGGCCGATGCCGCCGTGCTCCATCAGCATCCGGCGCTGCTCCTCGCGCGGCTCGCGCTCGAACAGGCCGCTGCGGCGGAGCGGGTACCAGACGGCCCACGGCCAGTCCGGATTGGTCATGGTCTGGACCGGGCGGGCGACGAGCGCGCCGAGGAGGTCGCGCTCGTAGCCGATCGAGTACGTCCGCCCGAACATGGTCATCTCGGGGCGGCGCGTGAGCGCGGCGAACGGCGCGGAGAGGAGGAGGTCGCGGGCCTCGCCCACGAAGTAGTCGTCGCGCTCGCTGAACGTGACCACGGCGACGCCCTCGGGGTCCTGCGCGCTCTGGTAGATCACGCCGCCGACCCCGCGGCGCTCGGCCTCGGCCGCCAGCGGGGCGGGGTCGGCGCAGCCGGTGTAGGCGTGGAGCTGGACGAGGAGCCGGCGGTCGAGCGACTGCGGGGCGCCGTCGGGCGTCTTCCCGCGCTCGGAGAGGTCGAGCCCGCCCGCGTCGCCGTCGGCGTCGCGCTCCTGGGGGACCGGGCGGGGCTGGATGTCGAGGGCCATGGTTTCAGTCAGGAGTGAAAGTCACTACGCGGCCGGGGAGGCGCGGATCGCAGCGCCGGGGGGCTCCGGCGAGGCTTCACGGAGGGCTACGCGCCCTCGCAGAGCCAGCGGGCGGCCTGGGCGGCGTAGTAGGTGACGACGAGGTCGGCCCCGGCGCGGCGGATGCTCGTCAGCACCTCGAGCGCGGCGCGGCGCTCGTCGGCCCAGCCGCGCTCGGCGGCGGCCTTGAGCATGGCGTACTCGCCCGAGACGTGGTAGGCGCCGAGCGGCCGGGCCGGGAAGGCCTCCTTCGTCTGGCGGATGACGTCGAGGTAGGCGAGGGCCGGCTTGACCATAAGCAGGTCCGCGCCCTGCGCCACGTCGAGGGCGGCCTCGCGGAGCGCCTCGCGCACGTTCGCCGGGTCCATCTGGTGCGTCCGGCGGTCGCCGAAGGCGGGCGCGCTGTCGGCGGCGTCGCGGAACGGGCCGTAGAAGGCACTCGCGTACTTGACGGCGTAGCTGAAGATGCCGACGTGCGGGAAGCCGGCCGCGTCCAGCCCCGCGCGGATCGCGCCCACCACGCCGTCGATCATGGACGACGGCGCGACGAGGTCGGCGCCGGCGCGGGCGTGGCTCACGGCCGCGGCGACGTGGCGCGGGAGCGAGCCCTCGAGGTCGAGGTCGCCGCCGGTGGTGAGGACGCCGCAGTGGCCGTGGTCGGTGTACTCGCAGAGGCACACGTCGGTGATGACCGCGAGGTCCGGCACGGCGTCCTTGATGGCGCGCGTGGCGCGCTGGACGGCCTCCGCGTCGTCGGCCGCGGCGGAGCCCTCGGCGTCCTTGTGCGCGGGGATTCCGAACAGGAGCACGCCGCCCACGCCGAGGGCGGCGGCCTCGGCGGCCTCGCGGACGGCCTCGTCCACGGACAGCTGGAAGACGCCCGGCATCGAGCGGATCTCGTCGCGCAGGCCCTCGCCGGCCTTGACGAACAGCGGGAGGATGAAGCTGGCCGGGTCCAGCCGCGTCTCGCGCGCGAGGCGGCGGACCGCCTCCGACCGGCGGAGGCGCTGCGGGCGGTCGGGGCCGAGGGCCGGGGGCGGGACGAGGTCGATCATGCGGGGAACAGTCGGTCGAGCGTGGCGAGCAGGCCGGGGACGGTGTGCGGGTCCGCCACGGCGTCGGCCGCGAGGCCGAACGGCGCGAGCGCGTCGGCGGTGACGGGGCCGATGGCGACGAGCGCGGCGTCGGCCAGCCGGCCGAGGTCGGGGACCGACGTGAGGAAGCCGCGGACGGTCGAGGGCGAGGTGAAGGTGACGGCGTCGGGGCGGGCGTCGAGCGCCGCCGTCACGGCGGCCGGGTCGGCCTCGGTGAGCGTGCGGTAGGCGGGCACGTCGTCCACGACGGCGCCGCGCGCGGCGAGGCGCGTCGCGATGGCCTCCCGGCCGATGTGGGAGCGGAGCAGGACGACGCGGTCGCCCTCCTCGAGCGGCAGCTCCTCCGCGAGCACGTCGCCGATGGCGTCGCGGGGGACGAAGTCGGCCGTCACGCCCTCGTCGGCCAGAGCCTCCGCGGTGCCGGGGCCGACGGCGGCGACGCGGACGCCTCCGGGCAGCCCGTCGGCCCAGACCTCGCGGATCGCGCCCAGCCCGAAGCGGACGCCGGTCCGGCTCGTGAACACGACCCACGCGGCACGGTCGATCCCGCGCGCGGCCTCGGCCAGCAGCGCCGCGTCGTCCACCGCGACGAACCGGATGCTGGGGACGAGGAGCGGCGCCCAGCCGCGCTGGCGGACGGCGTCGGCGAGCGGGTCGGCCTGCTCCTCCGATCGCGTGACGACGATGCGGCGGCTCATGGCAGGAGCTCGCGCGCGCCCCTCGCGAGCGCGGCGGCGGCGGCGCGCTGGCCGAGCGCGCGGCCCGCGGCGAGCGCGTGCTCGGGGTCGAACCCGCCGTCCTCCTCGACCTCGACCGTCCGGGCGCCGTCCGTCGAGACGACGCGGGCGCGGAGGTGGAGGCGGTCGCCGTGGACCGTGCCGAGCGCGGCGATGGGCGCGCTGCACCCGCCGCCGAGGCCGGCGAGGAAGGCGCGCTCGGCCGTGACGGCGGCGCGCGTCGCGGGGTGGTCGAGCGCGGCCACGAGGCGGGCGGCCTCGTCGCCGCCGGCCCGGGTCTGGACGCCGAGCGCGGCCTGGCCGGGCGCCGGCAGCATCGTATCGAGGTCGAGCGTGGAGTGCGCGCGGTCGGCGATCTCGAGGCGCGTCAGGCCCGCGAGCGCGAGCACGCCCGCGTCGTACGCCTCCTCGTGGACCTTCCGGATGCGGGTCTCCACGTTGCCGCGGATGGACCGGATGACGAGGTCCGGCCGCTGGCGGAGGAGCTGGGCGCCGCGGCGCAGGCTGCTCGTGCCGACCGTCGCGCCGGGCGGGAGGTCGGCGAGGGCGTGGCCGCCGGGCGAGATCCAGGCGTCGCGCGGGTCCTCGCGCTCGGTCGTCGCGCCGACGGTGAGGCCGGCGGGGTCGTCCGTGGGGAGGTCCTTGAGGGAGTGGACGGCGAGGTCGATGCGCCCGTCGAGGAGCGAGGCCTCCAGCTCCGCCGTGAACAGCCCCTTGCCGCCGATCTCCGGCAGCGGCTTGTCGAGCGTCTTGTCGCCCTGCGTCACGAACGGGACGAGCTCGACGCGGAGGCCGGGCCACGCGGCCCGGAGGGCGGCCGCGACGTGCTCGGCCTGCCACGTGGCGAGCCGGGAGGTCCGGGTCCCGAGGCGGAGGGTGTCAGGCATCGGGCGACGGGCCGGGGAGGGCGAGGAGCCGGCGGAGGGCCGCGTCGTCGAGGTCGCGGGCCTCGCGGAGGGCGGCCGTGACGTCGTGGAGGAGGCGGGTCGTGAGCGTCCGCGTGAGCCCGTCGGGGTCGCTGCAGGGCCCGGGGCCGGGCAGGGGGCCGTCGGCGCCGTCCGAGGCGCACGTCCGTTCGTCGCACAGGTCGCAGACGTAGGCGAGCGTGTCGCGGCGGATCGCCTCGGCCCGGCGCCGGAAGTCGCCCACGAGGCGCTCTCGGCCGAGCGCGTCGAGCGCGT
The DNA here is from genome assembly GCA_964229475.1 of Rubrivirga sp. Lineage (GTDB taxonomy): Bacteria > Bacteroidota > Rhodothermia > Rhodothermales > Rubricoccaceae > Rubrivirga. Next base: position 171 of record CAXRFJ010000145.1, on the reverse strand, counting down.
CGCGGAGGGCGGCGAGCTCGGCGTCGAGGAGGGCCTCCGCCTCGGGGACGGCCGCGCGGCGGGCTCCCAGCCCCGCGTCCACGACGGCGCCGAGCGCGTCGTTGTCGGCGAGGGCGACCCCCGGGAGCGCCCCGACCTCCGGGGCAACGTTCCGGGGCCCGCCGAGGTCGG
>CAXRFJ010000144.1:0-5282 GCA_964229475.1 Rubrivirga sp. | reverse complement strand
GCTCGGGCCTCATCTTGGCGTGGAGGTCGAGCACGGCGGCCTCGCCGAACTTCTCGAACGCCTCGGCCAGCTTCTCCTTAGCCTGGGCCTCGGCGAGCCCGCGCTCCTTGATGACCTCGGCCTCAGCGAGGCCCTCGGCGCGGGTCCCCTCGGCGCGGGCCTTGGCCTCGGCCTCGATCTCGAACTGGCGGGCCTCCGCCCGGCGGACGGCCCGGAGCTTCTCGGCCTCGGCCGCCTGCTCGACGGCGTAGCGGTCGGCGTCGGCCTTCTTCTTGACCTCGGAGTCGTACTGCTTCTCGCGGCGCTCGATCTCGAGCTTCTCGAGGTCCACCTCGCGCTGCTTGCGCACGAGCTCGACCTGCATCTGCTCCTCGACCACGGCGCGCTGCGACGTCGCCTCCTGGACGGAGTACGCGAGGTCGGCCGCGGCCTTGGCCGTGTCCTGCTCCTGCTTGAAGGCGGCCCCCTTCAGCTCCTTCTCCTTCGTCGCCTCGGCCACGTTCGTGTCGCGGATGAGCTCGGCCTTCTGGCCCTCCTCGTCGGCGACGGCCTTCTTGACGCGGGCGTCGCGGATGGCCTCGGCCTCGGCGATGTCGGCGTCGCGCTTGACCGCCGCGATGCGCGGGCGGCCGAGGGCGTCGAGGTACCCGTTCTTGTCGCGGACGTCCTTGATGGTGAAGCTCACGATCTGGAGCCCCATCTTCTTGAGGTCGCGCGCGGCGACCGACTGGACCTCCTGCGCGAACTTGTCGCGGTTGCGGTAGACCTCCTCGACCGTGAGGGTGCCGAGGATGGCGCGGAGGTGGCCCTCCAGGACCTCGCGGGCCTCCGCCCGGAGCGCCTCGTCGGGCTTGCCCAGGAACTGCTCGGCCGCCGTGGCGACGTCCTCGACGGACGACCCGACCTTGATCACGGCCACGCCGTCGGTCATGACGGGCACGCCCTCGGCCGTGTAGACCTCCGGCGTCGTGACGTCGAGCTTGTGGGAGAGCAGCGAGAGGTGCTCGCGCTGCTGGACGATCGGGACGATGAACGCGCCGCCGCCGCGGACGATCTTGACCTTCCGGGCGCTCTCGTCGGTCAGCACGTTCTTGCCCCCGAGCGCGGCGCCCGTGATGATCATCGCCTCGTCCGGCGAGACCGTCTTGTAGCGGCTGGCGACGAGCAGGACGATGAACACGATCGTCGCGATGACGACGACGGCGACGATGCCACCGGTTCCGAGGATCTCGAGCATGGGTTTGGGGGGGCTGAGGGAGTGTGTCTAGGCGCGCGTCTGGAGCCGCGGCGGGATCGCGGCCTGCTCTGGAGAGCCCGCGAGGTCGGTCGTGTCGAGCGGCGCCACGCGGAGGACGCCGTCCGCGTCCACCTCGACCACCACGACGCGCGTGCCCGTGGGGATGGCGTGGCCGGAGAACGACGCCGCCGTCTGGAACGTGGTGCTGGCGCCCATCCGGACGACGACCTCGCCGAACCCGTTCTCGGGCACGCCGGTCGTCAGTTCGCCGGTCTTGCCGGCGTACTCCCGGACCGAGAACGCGGTCGAGTTCTCGCTCTGGCGCATCGGCTTGACGTAGACCACGTGGAGCGCCACGGCGCCGACGACGCCGACCAACCCGGCGAGGACCGCCTCGGGCACGTCGCCGAGGCCGGCGTACGTGTCGAGCAGGATGCCCGCCCCGCCGAACAGCGTGACGCCGGCGACCCCCGAGAGCGGGTCGAACGCGTCGCCGAGGTCCAGGGCTTCGAGCGCGCCGTCGAGCGCGTCCAGCGCCGCCTCGAGCACCTCGCCCACCACCAGCAGCACGAGGGTCACGGCGAAGCCGCCGACGAGGCAGGACCAGTAGAGGGTCGACATCGGATCGCGGGGAGGGAGACCCCGCTACGGCCTCGGCGGTCGGGGGTTACGGGGCCACACCCCGCCAATCTAGCGGATCCGGGGCGCACCGGACGCCCCCGCCCCCGGCGCGCGTCGGCGGCGCCGGGGGAGTCGAGTCGACAGGCCGGGGTCTAGTTGTAGACCGAGTCGAGGATCGCGTGGCGCGGCGTCGGGTGGGCCTTCGCGAAGAAGACCGACGAGGCCAGGCACGCGACACCGAGCACAGCCATCAGGCGGAGGCGGGCGGGCGTCATGGGGAGGAAGGAGGACGATGGAAGCGCTTCGAGCAACAACCGGGCCGCTCCCACCCCACCCCGACGTCCCGGGTGCGAGGCGACGGTTCGCGGCGTCCTGGGGACGGTTTCCCCCGTTGAACCCGCGCCCCTCCCCGAGCCCCCATCTCCCTTCGCTCGTCGCCTCGGTCAATTCCCCACCTCTTCGTTTCACAATGTCACGCCAAGGGGATCCCCCTGTCCTATTCCGGCTATAACTCCAGTCTCGGCAGTGTTTTCTGCCCCCGCACCACCACCTCCCAGCCTCAGCTAATCGTTATGGCCAAATCGTCAAAGACACCGAAGTTCGACATGGACGTCGTCGACAAAAAAGAAGCGGCGAACATCTTGAAGACGTCCCGTCAGCGGGGCTCCCGCACGTCGAAGTACACGCCGGTGTACGAGAGCATCGCGGACCTCGACAAGGGCGACTTCCTCGTCCTCCGCTCCCTCGACAAGAGCTCCAAGCTGGGGATCTACCAGGGCGTCAAGCGCAACTTCGGCGACGACATCAAGATGGCGTCCGCCCGGGACCGGGACGCCGACGACGAGGCGTACACGGTGGTGATCGGGAAGGCGACCGACCACGACGAGATGCGGGAGATGGCCAAGCGCGGCTAATCCCCGGACGCGCCCGGGGCTCCACCCCGTCCCGGGCGCGTCTCGTAGAACGGGTTGACGGCGGGCGTGTCGACGCCCCGGTACATCCGCGCCATCCGGACGTAGTGGGCGGCGTTGGCCCGGTTCCGCTCCACCTCGGCCTCGGTGAGCGGCCGGACGACCCGGGCCGGGGAGCCCAGCACCAGCGACCGCGGCGGCACCACGGTGCCCCCCGTCACCAGCGCGCCGGCCCCGACCAGGGACCCCGCCCCGATCACCGCGCCGTCGAGCACGACGGCGCCCATCCCGATCAGGACGTCGTCCTCGATGGTGCAGCCGTGGACCACGGCGTTGTGCCCGATCGTGACGCCCGCCCCCACGTCGCAGGGGTGCGTCCCCCGGGAGACGTGGACGGTGGCGTTGTCCTGGACGTTCGACCCGGCCCCGATCCGGATCCAGTGGACGTCGCCGCGGAGGGACGCGCCGAACCACACGCTGGCGCCGTCGCCCAGCGTGACGTCGCCGACGACGGCGGCGGTGTCGGAGACGTAGACCCCGTCGCCGAGGTCGGGGGACTGGCCGAGGAAGGAGTCGATCATCGGGAGCGCGGGGGGAGGCGGAAAGCTCCGTCGCGCCGGCCGCCGGCGCCAGCCGCGCGGGGACTCAGGGGCTCCCCCGGCCCGTCGGACGAACCGCCGCGACGGACGTCGCGTACGCCGCCCTCTCGCCGCTGCCATGCCCGACCTCGTCTTTTCCCGCCCCCACGCCCTCGGGCCCGACGCCGCGCGCCGGGCCGTCGACGAGGTGGCCGACCGGCTCCGCGCCGAGTTCGGCGTCTCGACGCGCCGGGAGGGCGACACCGTCTTCGTCGAGGGCCGCGGCGTCACGGGCCACCTGGAGGCCGGCCCCCACGACCTCCGCGTCGTCGCCACGCTCGGCCTCCGGGCGCGCCCGTTCAAGCGTCTCCTCCGTCGCGAGATCGAGGCCGAGCTCGACCGCCTCGCCCCGCTCCCCTGACCCCCGCCCCCATGTCCACGACCGTCCGCCGGTTCGTTCTCGACCGCCTGTACCCCTCCGTTCTCGACGGCGTGCCCGGCCTCGGGACGCCCGAGGCCCGCGCCGCGGACGCCCGGCTGGCGGGCGGCTCGCTCGACGAGCAGGTCGACCGCCTCGTCCGCCGCCACATCGCGGTGTCGGCGTCGGCCGGCTTCCTGAGCGGGCTCGGCGGGTGGATCACGCTCCCGGTCGTGCTCCCCGCCAACCTCGCCGCCGTCGCCTCGGTCCAGCTCCACATGGCGGCGTCCATCGCGGCGCTGGCCGGCCACGACCCCCGCCTCCCCGGCACGCGCGAGCGCGTGCTCTCGTGCCTCGTCGGCGCCGGCCCCGCCGACCCGGCGCGCGACGCCGAGCAGGAGACGCTCGACCGGTTCGGCCTGAAGCTGGCCGAGCGCGGGCTCAACCTCGTGGTCTCGACGACCGTCGGCGCCGCGAAGTGGGGCGCCAAGAAGGTGGTCGAGCGCGGCGTCAAGCGGCGGTTCCTGCGGGGCATCCCGCTCGTCGGCGGCTTTATCGGCGCCGCGTCGGACGGCTACGTCACGATGAAGGTGGCCGAGGCCGCCCGCGACGAGTTCTTCGGCGGCGTCGAGGAGCCGGACGCGCCCGACTTCCCCCCCTCGTCCGGCGACGGCCTGCCGTCCGGCGTCGTCCCCTCGCCCTCCGGCGAGCAGGCCTGACCCCGGCCGCGGCACGCCCGACGCTCCCCTTCCTACTCCCCGTTCCCCCCTCCCCCATGGACAACATCCCCAACGAGACCGAGGCCGCCGAGGTGGCCGCGACGGTCGACGACCTCGAGCGCGGCCTCCAGCAGATCCCGCTCTCGAAGGCCATCAACAAGATCGACGACTGGAAACGGAAGATCGAGCAGACCGAGCGCGAGGACCTCCGCCCCATCGCCGCCGGCCTCGGCGAGCTCCACCAGTCGCTCGTGGGCGAGGGCATCGACGGCGCCCGGATCGGGTCCATCCTGGTCCGCCTCGGCGAGCAGACCGAGGCCGCCGAGGTCTCCGAGGCGACGACCGGCGACACGACGGAGGACCTCGAGCGGTCGCTCAAGCGGCTCGGCTCGCTCCTCCGCCACGCCGGCAGCGCCCTCGGCGGCGTCCCGTCCGACGAGCCGACCGAGGCATGAGGGGCTCGACCCCCGACACCGGGCGCGCCACGCTCGAGCAGACCGAGGCCGTCCTCGACGGGCCCCTTACGGCGCTCACCCCCTCCGCCGCGCTCGGCATCCTCGACCACTGGCGGACCGCCTGCCTCGACGCGGACGACCTCGACCTGAGCGGCGTGGCCGCGGGGCTCGACGACCACCGTGGGCGCCTGGCCAGCGACCGGCTCGACGGCGGCGCCATCGCCGACGCGCTCGCCGGCCTCGCGGAGGCCACGCGCGCGGCCGCCGCCGCGCCGCCCGACGCGCGCGTCCAGCCCCGCCTAGCGCGGCTCGCGACGACCCTCGACCGAGCCGCCGCCGCGCT
>CAXRFJ010000143.1:0-5379 GCA_964229475.1 Rubrivirga sp. | reverse complement strand
CGGGGGCCCGGGGAGTATAGGCCGCCGCCCCCACCGGGCTCCGCCCCCGCGACCGTGCCCGCCTCGGCGCCGAGGCGGACGGGGTCAGTCGACGCCGAGCGCCTTGTGCGTCTGGACCGAGACGCGCCAGCGCGGGTCCTCGAACACGAGGTCGAGCGCGAGCCGCGTCGCCTCCGCGAGGCGCGGGCCGTCCTCGGGCTGGAGCCACAGCGCCCGCCGCCCGCCGTGCGCGCGGACGCGCCCGGCGAACGCGCCGTATGCCGCCGGCCGGTAGTCCGGCACGACCAGTTTGAGCTCGTCGCACGCCTCCAGCGCCAGCCGGTCCTCGGGCAGCTTGGGGCTGCAGACGACCCAGTCGGGGTGGTCGGTGGGGTCGTCGCCGAAGGCGTCGGCGAGGCGCTGCGTCCCGTTCGTCTCGACGGCGACGGTGAAGCCCTCGGCGTGGAGGGCGCGGACGAGCGCGGCGTCGGCCTGGAGGAGCGGCTCGCCGCCGGTGAGCACGCAGAACCGGACGGGCCCGCCGGCCTCGGCGGCGGCGCGGGCGAGGTCGGGCGCGCTCAGCTTGACGGCGCCGGGCGGCGCGAACTCGGTGTCGCACCAGCGGGGGCAGTCGGCCCCGGAGCGGGCGGCGTCGCGGGCGCGGTCGCGCTCGAACCCGCTCCACAGGTTGCACCCCGCGAGGCGGACGAACACGGCGGCCCGCCCGGCCTGCGTGCCCTCGCCCTGGACCGTCCGCCACAGCGCCTTGACGGCGTAGCGCGCGCCGCCGGTGGGCGACGCCGGGAGCCGGTCGGCGAGGCCGGCCTCGCGCTCGGGGGTGGGGAGGGACACGCTCATGGACCGAAGAAACGGCCCCGTCCGTGCGGAAACGGGAAGGCGGGGATGGGGAATGGGGGAAGCGCGCGGGCGCCCTCAGCCCGCGTCCGGGATCCAGCCGTTCGCGACGGCCTCCGCGTAGCCCTTCGCCCGGAGGACCGAGGCCGGGTTGTCGAGCTTCCCGTAGCCCCACGCGTGCCGCTCGCTCCGGTCCCCGTGGTAGTCCGTGTGGCTCATCTCGCGGACCGTCTCCAGCACGTCGAGCCCCCGCACCGTCCCGAGGTCGGCCGCGAGCTTCCACGTCTCGGCCTTCGTCAGGTGCATGAGCGGCGTGTGGACGCGGGTCTCCGTGTCGAGCGCGCGGCTGAGCGTCTCGGCCTGGCTCTCGACGAAATCGAGCCGGCAGTCGGGGTACCCCGAGTAATCGGTCTGGCACATCCCGCCGACGAGGTCGTGGATCCCGCGCGTGAAGGCGAGCGAGCCGGCCACCGTGAGGAACAGGGCGTTCCGGCCGGGGACGAACGAGGCCGGGAGGTCGGGGGCGAGATCGTGGGCCGCGTTCGTGTCGGCCGCCTCGCTCGCCAGGAGGGCGGAGCCGGAGAGGAGGCCGCTCAGGTCGAGGACCGTGAACGGCACGTCGGCGGCCTCGGCGATCTGGGCGGCCTGCTCGAGCTCGACGGCGTGGCGCTGGCCGTACCGGAAGGCGACGGCCTCGACGCGGCCGAACCCGCCGAACCGGTCGGCGTCGGGGTGGAGCGCCCAGAACAGCGACGTCGTCGAGTCCTGGCCGCCGGAGAAGAGGACGAGGGCGGAGTCGGGCACGGAGGCGGGGGGCGGAGGTCAGGCAAGGTCCGGACGGCGAGGGAGCGTCTGCCAGCGGACGGCCACCCGGGCCCAGGTTTTGCGAAGAACGCGCCGCCGCGCAAAACGGGCCGATTGGGCCCGTTGCTATCCTCCCCTGCCCCACCGCCCGCCCCATGGCCGACTCGCCCTCCGCGGCCGACCGCCTCGACAGCTTCCACCAGCGCGCGCTCGACCACACGCGGGCGTCGCTGGAGCACATGGCCCGCTACGGGATCGAGCCCGAGGGCCGCGTCGCGCTGTTCCTCCCGCCCGACGCGCGCCAGCAGGAGATCCACCGGATGCCGTACGAGCACGCCGCCCGCCAAGTCGTGACCTACACGACCGAGCCCGGCGAGTTCACCGCGCTCTGCCCGTTCTCCGGGCTGCCGGACTCCGGCACGGTCTGCATCGAGTACGTCCCGGGCTCGTGGCTCCTCGAGCTCAAGAGCCTGAAGTACTACCTCATGAGCTGGCGCCACGTCGGCGCGGCGCAGGAGGACATCACGGCGCTCCTCTTCGAGGACCTCATGCGCCACCTCGACGACCCGCACCGGCTCGTCGTGACGACGGACTACACCGTCCGGGGCGGGATCCACACCGTGTGCGCCGTCGACAGCCGCGACCAACCGTCGGGTCGGCGTAGCCAGCCGGCCGACTCCGCCGGCCTCGGCGCCGAGGCGGAGGGGGCGGGCGGCGACGTCGCGGCGGCGTAGAGCCTCTCGCCTTCGCGCGCACCTTTTCCTGTGTCCCCCTGAGCGAGCGGAGCGAGCCGACGGATCTCTGGTGAGACCGGCTCTCAAGCCGCGACCGAGAGCGTTCATCGACGCGCCTGCTCGCCAGAGATCCTTCGACTCCGGGCTGCGCCCTCCGCTCAGGATGACCCTTCAGGGCCTTCTTGCCTGACCCGACCGACTCGTCCCCCCGATGAAAAAGATCCTGTTCCTCCTGGTCGTCCTCGGCCTCGTCGCCGGCGCCGCCGGGGCGTGGCTGGCGTTCCTCCCCAACGTCGGCGGCGACGAGCGGCACAGCGTGAAGCTCCCCGAGGGCAGCTTCGCCGTCATGCTCGACTCGCTCGAGGCGGCCGGCGCGATCGAGTCGCGGGCGTCGATGGAGACGTTCGGCCAGCTGACCGGCTGGGCCGACCAGGTCAAGGAGGGCCACTACTACATCGAGCCGGGGATGAGCAACTGGGCCGTGCTCGACAAGATCCGCAAGGGCCTCCGCGACCCGATCCGCATCACGATCCCGCCGGGCACGCGGCCCGAGCGGCTCGGCCGGATCCTCGACAACCAGCTCGGGACCGACTCGACGGAGGTGGCCCGGCTCCTCCGCGACCCGGCCTTCGCCGACTCGCTGGGCACCGACGTGGCCCACCTCCACGGGCGGATGCTCGCCGAGACGTTCGACATGTACTGGACGGCCGACCCCGCGACGGCGCTCCGCCGCATCCACGACCGCTACGAGCGGTTCTGGACCGACGAGCGCGTGGCGAAGGCCGAGTCGCTCGGCCTGACGCCCGACGAGGTCGTCACGCTGGCGTCGATCGTGGAGTGGGAGGCGCGGAAGCCAGAGGAGCGGCGCCGGATCGCCGGCGTCTACGTCAACCGCCTGCTCGGGCGGACGTCGTCGGGGACGATGCGGCTCCAGGCCGACCCGACGGTCCAGTTCGCGCTCATGGAGGAGGGCGGCGAGCCCCGGATGCGGCGGCTCCTGTTCGTCGACTACCGCTTCCCGAGCGCCTACAACACGTACCTCATCGACGGCCTCCCGCCGGGCCCGATCACGAACCCGTCGGACGCGAGCGTCGAGGCCGTCCTCGACAACGAGGAGCACGAGTTCCTCTACTTCGTCGCCGACGGCTCGGGCGGCCACGACTTCTCGCGGACCGTCGCCGAGCACAACGCGAAGGCCCGGCGGTGGAGCCAGTGGTTGAGCGAGCAGGTCCGCCAGCGGCGGGCGCGCGAGGCGGCCGGGGCCACGAGTGACGCGGCGGAGTAGGCCCGCCTCGGCGCCGAACCGCTAGGTCGACGCCGTCAGGCGGACGGGGCCGGCGCTAACCCCGGTCGCCGTCCCCGCCGATACCCCGTCTCCATGAACCCGGTCCGCACCCTCGCCGCCGCCCAGCTCCGGGCCGACCTCCGCCACGCGCGGTCGGGGAAGCGGGGCGCCGGCCGGCTGGCGACGACCGTGATCGCCTACGGCTTCTCGGGCCTCGTCCTGGCCCTCTCGCTGGGCGACGCGCCGGCCTCGTCCGCCATGTTCGTGGGCGGGAGCTTCGCGATCGTCCTCGCCGCGTTCGGCGTGGTCGGGTCGTACGACGAGCTGATGGGCCGGCCGCGCGACAACGCGTGGCTGGCGACGCTCCCGGCGACCGAGCGCCAACACTACGCGGCGCGGCTGGCCGGCATCGGGGTCTACGTGGCGCTGATGGCCGTCGGCATCGCGACGCCGGTGGCGATCGGGACGGGGCTGGCGCAGGGGCCGGCGCTGGGCACCCTGGTGGGCCTCGGGATCGTCGGGGCGACGGCGTGGACGGCGCTCGTCGTCCTCGCGACGCTGTGGGGCCTCACGCTCGCGCTGCCGGTCACGGCCCTCCGCACGGCGCTCTCGGTCGCGCGGACGGCGCTGATCGGCGCGCTCGTGCTCGGGTTCCAGTTCGTCGGCTCCTCCGAGGAGGCGCTCGCGGCGCCGTGGTGGCCGGGCGCCTGGCTCGCCGACGCCCTCGACGGCCGCCCGACGTGGGGGCTGGCAGTCCTCGTCGGGTCGCTGGTGGCGTTCGCCGTCGCGTTCACGGCGGTCTTCCCGGCCCGCTACTTCCGGGTCCTCCGGCGCCTCGCCGACGGGCTCCGGAGCGAGGGCCGGCGCTCGCGGATCGGCCGCCAGATGACGGCGCCGGAGCGGTGGGCCGTCCGCCGCGGGGCCGTCCGCGCGGCCTACGGGTTCGCCTCGGCCGCCTTCGCCGACGACCGGCTCGTGCGCGGCCGGTTGTGGCCGGCGGCCCTCCTGCCCGCGGGCTTCGTCGCGTTCGGGTGGTTCAACGACGGGCTCCACAGCCTCGTCGGGGCCGGCGTCTACGGGCTGGGCGCGGGCGTGCTCGGCGTGCTCCAGAACCCCCAGACGCAGTTCCACCTGTCGGTCCTGGTCGTCCTCCTGTTCTGCGTCCAGACGCTCGTCCAGACGCTCCAGACGTCGGACCACGCCGCGGCGTCGTGGGTGTTCGGGACGCTGCCGGACGCGCGGCCGCGGGTGATCCAGCTCGGGGCGCAGAAGGCGCTCGCGTGGCGCGTCCTGTTCCCGCTCCACGTCGGGATCGCCGTGCTCCTCACGCTCATGATGCCGGCGGCGGACGGCGTGCTCCACGCGGCGTTCTGGTTCGCGTCGGCGGTGCTCGCCGCGCGCGTCACGGCCCTGACCTACGGGGCGCCGCCGTTCTCGCGGCCCGGCGACAAGTTCGACGCGGCCTCGCGGTTCCTCCCGCTCCTCGTCTCGATCCCGGCGGCCATCGGCCTGCTCGTGCTCCAGGTCTGGGCCTTCACCGACGTCGGGCGGTCCATCGGCGTGACGGCCGCGATGCTGGCGGCGTCGGCGCTGCTGGGCGAGGCCGTCGTGCGCTGGCCGCAGCGCCGGCCGCGGGCGCGGCCGGTCCGGCTCCAACCGATCGCGGCCCCCGCCAGCGAGGCGAGGGCCGCGTAGTGCCGTCCGCCTCGGGGCCGAGGCGGG
>CAXRFJ010000142.1:0-14381 GCA_964229475.1 Rubrivirga sp. | reverse complement strand
CCGGCCACGCCCCGCCAGTCGCCGAGCCGGACGTCGGCGGCCGCGGCCGGTCCGCGGGCGGGCGCGTCTCCGGGCCGCACTAGCGCGTGCGCCGGAGGGTGTGGCGCGCGCCGGCCGCCAGCCCCGTCGCGCGCGTCGTCCCGCCCGTCGGCCAGCGGACCTCGACCTCGGCCGCCTCGGCCTCCGCGCCCAGCCCGAAGTGGGCGAGCGGCTCGTCGAACGAGAGGAACCCGCCGCTCGCCTGGACCTCGCGCCTCATCGCCCGCCCCGACGGCGTGCGGACCGTCACGACCGCGCCGATGCCGAACGGGTTCGCGCCCGTCTCGTCGCGGAGCGCGATCTGGAGCGCGTGCCCGCGCGCCTCGTTGCGGTACACGTCGACCGGCCCGAGCGCGGTCGGGACCACGAGGTCGAGGTCGCCGTCGCGGTCGAGGTCCACGCGGCTGGCGGCGAACGTCGGGAGCCACGAGCCGAGGCCGGTCGCCTCGGTCACGTCCTCGAACTGCCCATTCCCCAGGTTGCGGAACAGGCTGTTGCGGTGGCTCCGGCGGCCGAGAGGCGAGCCGGCGACGGAGAACAGGTCGAGCCATCCGTCCTGGTCGAAATCGTTGAATCGGGCGTCCCACGTCCACGCCGTTCGGTCGAGCCCGACGGCCTCGGCGACGTCGGCGTAGCCGTCGCCGTCGCGGCGGAGGAGGACGTTGTGGAGGCCGCGCTTGTCGGGGATGGCCTCGGCCGCCTCGGCGTCGGTGACGGGCGCGACGGGGTCGTCGAACGCCGCGCAGAGGTGCCGGTGGAGCGGCCACCGCGGGCCGACGGCGCGGCACGCGCTCGCGTCGTCGCGGGCCGAGCGGCGCTTGAACACGAGGTAGGTCGCCACGCAGCCCTGCCGCGCGACGGCGTCGTCCAGTTCGAGGCACCGCGCCGGGTCCTTGTCCACCTGCGCGTCGAACGTGGTCGTGGCGGTCCGGTGGGCGGCCTCGCAGGCGGCGCGCTGCGAATCGGGCCGGTCGGCGCAGGCGGCGGCCGGGGAGAGGAGCGGCGAGAGCGTCTGCGAGGGCGAGATCTGGGCGACGAACACCTCGGGCACGAGGTCGTTGTCGAGGTCCGCCGAGGCGAGGCTCATCGTCGTGACCGTCGAGTGCGGCACGACGCCCTCAGAGCGGCGGACCTGGCGGAAGCCGCCGCGCCCGTCGCCCTCGTACAGCACGTCCGGCGCGTTGAAGTCGTTGCCGACGAACAGGTCGAGGTCGCCGTCGCCGTCGAGGTCGGAGAGGAGCGTCGAGAGCGTCTCGCCGGGCGTGGCCGGGAGCGGCCGGAGCGCGAAGGCCCCGCGCCCGCCCCCGTTCGTGAGGACCGCGTTCCGCGCGCTCTCCAGCGACGACCGGACCTCCGGGTGGCCCGGCCGTCGGGCGTTGAGCGCGGCCGCGTTGCCGAGCACCACGTCGAGGTCGCCGTCGCGGTCGACGTCGCCGAAGGCGAGCGACGTCGTCCAGTAGGCGCCCTCGACGTTAGGGAGCGCGACGTGGCCCGCCTCGGTGAACGCGCCGCCGTCGTTGTAGACGACGTGGTTCCCGCTGCCGATGGTCGCCACGACGAGGTCGAGCGCGCCGTCGCCGTCGAGGTCCACGAGCGCGGCCCCCCCGACGCGCGCCGAGTCGAGCGCCAGCACGGCCACCTCCTGCCGGACGTACCGCTCGCCACCGACGTTCGCGTAGAGCCCGACGCCGGCCTCTGACGTGAACACGAGGTCCGCCCACCCGTCGCCGTGGACGTCGCCCGAGGCCGCGGCGCGGTTCATCGTCACGCCCGTGAGGTAACGGTTCGGGCTCTCGTTGAGCGGTTCGTCGATCCCGAGGTCCGGCCCGAAGAGGTGCGTGAACGCCGGGGCCACGGGCTCGCCGCCCGTCGCCGCCAGCGCGAGCGTCTCGACCGACCCGCCCTCGACCGGACGCCGCTCGCCGGGCGCGATGGCGAAGGGCGCGATCAGGGCCGCGACGCGGTCGGCGGAGAGCGCCTCGGTGGGGAACGCCGGGCGCGCGGGCGGCCGGTCGCCGGCGTCGGCGAAGGCCTCGACCACGACCGCCTCGGCGCGGGCGTCGAGGCGGGGCTGGACGAGCGCCGTCGTCCACCCGGCCGCCAGCCCCAGCGCGGCCACGCCGAGGTAGAGGCCGACGGCCGTCGGGCGCGACATCGTCCGCCAGATCTGGAGGAGCGGGTACGCGCTGAACAGCCCGAGCGTCACGAACAGGACGGCCACGTAGGGGAGCGGGACGCCGGCCGCGCCGAGGATCGCGCAGATGATGACGTCGAACGCGATCGGGCACGGGAGGAACGCGCCGAGGAGCGCCACGCCGCCCAGCGCGAGGAGCGTCCGCGCCGTCGCCCGGCCGACGTCGAGCGCGGGGAGGCCCTCCGACAGCGACTCCCATGGGACGAGCGTCACGGCGACCGCGCCGAGCAGGCCGGCGAGGGCCATCAGCGGGACCGTCGTCTTGACGATGTACCACAGGTTGCGGGCGAGCGCGCGGACGGTCCACGCCGCGGCGCCGAGCCACGAGGCGGGCTCGGCGTCCGGGCCGGTCGCGTCGGCGAGGGCGGGGGCGGCCGGCAGCTCGGGGCCGAGCGTCGGGCCGGCCGGCGCCAGCTCCGCGGCGGTCGGCGCGAGCGCGTCGGAGGGCCACAGCACGCGGACGAGGAGCGGGACGGCGAGCACGATGAACGCGAGCGTGAAGCCCAGCTTCAGCCCGGCCAGCCACACGGGGAAGAGCGCGAACGTCATCGACAGGACGACGACGTTGAGCGTGGGCGACGACAGCATCGCCGCGAGCGTCGTCTCGCCGCGCGCCCCGCCCTTGTGCAGCCCCTCCGCGATGGGCACGGCGCAGTTGACGCACACGCCGAGCGGGGCGCCCATCGCCACGCCGAGGAGCGTCCCCGTCATCCGCCCGCGCGGCCGGATCCGCGTGACCAGCGGCAGGATGGTGAGGACGATCCCCGCGAACAGGACGCCGAACGTCATGCCCTGGCGGTTCGTCGCGGCCCAGTTGAGCGCGTTCGCCCCGATCCGCTCCAGCGTCGGCGCGCCGGGGTCCACCTCGACGACGCGCGTGAACGCGAGGCCCTCCACGTCGGCGTCGCCGCCCATCATCGCCTTCTCGTTGAGCGACGGGTACCGCGAGCCGGTCCAGAACGCGAACGCCGTGACGAGGAGGAGCAGCGCCGTCAGCACCAGCCGTTTGTCGATGCGCCGGGGCTGCGAGAGGGCGAGGGCGGTGGACATGGGCGAGATCAAGCCACGGGGGGCTCGAGGAGAGGGGATGATAGGTCCGTCGTACTGAACCGCTGCATCGTGGGACCGCAGGGTTTTGGGCGCGCGACCGTGGCGCCGGCCTACCCTGCGAGGCTGTCCACCTCGGCGACGAGGTCGCCGTAGCCGAGGCGCTCCATCGTCGCGCGGTGGTCGGCCACGACGCGGCGGGCCTGGGCCGGCGTGAGCTCGTCGCGCCACGAGCCCGCCGTGCCGCGCCGGAAGAACGGGGCCGCCGCGAAGTCCGGCCGCTCGCGGAAGCCCTCCGCGGCCTCGCGGGCCCGGAGCCGCTCGAACCGCGCCGCCTCGACCGACCGGCGGACGCGGCCGGGGTCGGGCGCGACGCCGCAGAAGCGGAGGGCCGCGGCGAACGTCCCGGCCGTGTCGGCGAGAAGGTCCTCGTAGCGGACGACGTGGGCCGGCACGCCGGGCGCGTCGAGCCACGACCGGACGTGCCCGCTCCACGAGCGGAGCGGCTCCGGGAGGACGCCGAGGAACCGGCCGCGGAGGCGATTCAGCACGTGCGCCTCGTCGGCCAGGACCTCGATGGCCCGGTCCACGGTCCACCCGAAGAACGGGGCCGTCGAGGCCGCCACGTCGAGCGGGTTGCGGACGACGTAGAGCGCGCGGCCGGCGCCGGCCGGGTAGACGCGGTCGCCGTCGGCGGTCTCGACGTTCGCGCTGTGGACCTTCCCGAAGGTGGGCAGGTCGCGGGCGGCCACGTCGCGGGCGAGGAGCCGCGAGGCGGCCGGGCGGAGGGCCAGGATCTCGTGCTCGAGGAGGAGCGACGGGTCGACGCCGAGGAGGTCGTCGAGCGAGCGGAGGCCGGTGATCTGGACGCCCTTGCCGAGCGCGTTGAGGTCGAAGGCGCCCTCGCCGACGTAGCCCGCCAGGAGCGCCCGCGTCCACGTGTTGCCGGACTTGGGGTACGACGCGAGCCAGACGACCTCGGCCACGTCAGCCCTCGGCGGCGGCCGCCAGCTGGCGCTCGACGGCGTCGGCGACGGCCCCGACCGTCTCGGCCGGCGTCGGCCGGTCGAGCTGGACGATGGGGACGGATCCGGCCAGGCGGGCGGTCCACGCGAAGTGCTCGGCCCGGAGCCCGGACCCGTCGACGATGCGGCGGCGGTAGGTCTGGAGGAGGAGGGCCTGCACGGCGTCGTGCGCCCCCAGCCGCTCGGCCCGGACGGCAGGCACGTCACCGTCGGCGGCTATCGACCGGTAGGCGTTCAGGACGACGACGAGCCGGAGCGGCGCGGGCTCTTCCCGAAACGCGGGCGCGCGGTAGAGGAACTTCCGCCGGCCCTCGCGGAGCGGCGCGAGGTCGTCGGGCGCCTCCCCGAGGCGGACGACGGCGTCCTCCCACAGCCGGAGCGTGGGGTAGCCGGAGAGGACCTCCGGGCCGGCCTCGCCGAACCGAACGACCGTCTTGTCGTCGCTGAGGACGGGGTGGCCGCGGCGGGCCAGCTCGGCGAGCGTCGTGCTCTTGCCGGCGCCCGAGACGCCGGCCACGGCCACGGCCCCGTGCGCGGTGGCGACGGCGCACCCGTGGAGCACGAACAGCTGCCGTTGGTGGAGCACGGCGCCCAGCGTCGAGCCGAACAGGAAGGCCCGGACGTCGGCGTCGGTCCCGCCGGTCGGCTCGACGACCACCTCGCGGCCGTCGTCGTGGACGAGGTAGCGGGCGACGCCGGGGATCTCGTGGCGCCACGCGCCGGGCCGGGCGGCCCACGTCACGCGCTGCTCGCGCGGCTCGCCGATGCTGTCGGGCACGGTGCCGCGGACGACGCGGAGGTCGGGCGCCGTCGCGGCCACCGCGGGCGGGGCCTCGGTCAGCTCGGGGAGCGCCCAGTCCGACGCGACGTGGAGCCCGTAGGCGACGTAGTGGTGCGGCGCGTCGCTCACGCCGGCTCGATCATGCCGCGCTCGAGGAGGTCGGCGAGGAACGCCCGGGTGGCCGCCTCCGCCTCGGCGGGCTCGACGGCGAAGTGGCGCGGGAGGTCGGCCGCGATCTCGGCCGGCGTCGCCGGCCGGTCGAGGAGGCCCCAGATGTGCGTGCCGACCTCGTTGAGCCCGTAGTACTGGCCGCCCTCGACGTCGAGCATCACGGCCGTCCCGTTGACGTCGGCGTGCAGGGCGCGGTCGGCGCGGCGGAGCGGCGCGTCGGGAGGGAGGTCGGCGTGGTGCATGTCGGCGTGGTGGAGGTGCAACCTAGGTCCAGAAGGGTCGGGTTGAGGCACGACGTTGGTCATTTCGTGAGATCACGCGATGGGGGTCCCCGGGCGCCGTCGGCGCGGCGTGGCGCCCTCGCGGGCTCCGGGGGAGGCCCCGTCACATAGCGTAGTCTGTGGCGTTCGCCTGCCACTCCGTGCTGCTGCCCCGCCTCCGAGGCGCCCTCCGCCTGCCCCCGTCCGAGCTCGCCCGTGCCGTCGAGGCCGTCGTGCTGTTCCACGGGTTCCGGGTCGCGCTGCGCGTGGTGTCGGGCGCACGGCTCGTGCGGTGGCTCGGCGCGCGCGGGCCGCAGGACGCTCCGCCCGAGGTGCCCGCCACGCCGCCGCCGGACGTCGTGGCGGTCCGCCGGGCGCTGCGGCGGGCGGGCCGGCGGCACCCCGACACGTGCCTCGCGCAGGCCCTCGCCGGGCGCGTCATGCTCCGCCGCCGCGGCCTCCCGTCGACGCTCTCGCTGGGCGCGCGGGAGGAGGGCGACCGGCTGGCCTTCCACGCGTGGCTCCGGGCGGGCGGGCTGCTGCTCAACCCCGGCGGCGGCCCGCGCGACTACGCCGTCCTCGCCACGTTCCACGACGCGCCCGGCCCGCCTCGGGGCAGCGCCGAGGTGGGCTAGGTCGGGGTGGCCTCGGCGGCCGTCGCGTCCGGTGGCTCCAGGTCCTCGAGCCGCCCGAGGCGGCGGAGCGAGGGCCAGATCGCGGCCGCGGCGCCGACCGTCGCGAGCGTCAGCACGCCGCCGAGGGCGACCGTCGCCACGCTCCCGATGAGGCTCGCGACGACGCCCGACTCGAGCTCGCCGATCTCGTTGCTCGTCCCGATAAAGACCGCGTTGACGGCCGCTACGCGCCCGCGCATCGCGTCCGGCGTGAGGAGCTGGAGGACCGTCGAGCGGATGACGACCGAGACGTTGTCGGCCGCGCCGATGCAGAACAGGGCCGCCAGCGAGAGCGGGGAGCTCGTCGAGAGGCCGAACACGATCGTCGCCAGCCCGAACGCCGCGACGGCGACGAGGAGCGCGCGCCCAGCCCGCCGCATCGGCGGGAAGAGCGCGAGCGCGAGCCCCATCGCGATGGCCCCGAGCGACGGCATCGCCCGCATCCACCCGAACCCCGTGGCCCCGACGCCGAGCACGTCCGTCGCGTAGACCGGCAGCAGCGCGACGGCCCCGCCGAACAGGACGGCCACCATGTCGAGCGTGATCGTGGACAGGATGACGGGCTGGCGGCGGACGAACCGGGCGCCCTCGATGAGGCTCGCCCACGACCGCTTCTCCCCACTCCGCGCCTGCGGCGTCGGGACCACGAAGAGGAGGCAGCCGAACAGGACGAGGCTGGAGGCCGCGTCGAGGAGGTAGACCGGCCCGGGCCCGTAGATGGCCAGGAGCGCGCCGCCCGCGAGCGGCCCGAGCGTGGCCGAGAGCTGGAACGCCACGCTCCGCCACATCGCCGCGTTGGCGAACACGGGCGCCGGCACGAGCCCGGTCACGATGGCCTGCGACGCCGGCCAGCCGACGGCCCGGAAGACGCCGGTCCCGAGCAGGAACGCGTACGTCAGCGGGATCGGCCCGTCCGTGAGCGACACCCACGCGAGGCCGAGGCCCGAGAGCGCGAGGCCGACCTGGGCGCCCTGGATGAGCCGCTTGCGCGGGTACCGGTCCGCCGCGGCGCCGGCCGGCAGCGCCAGCAGGAGCACCGGCAGGGCGAGCACGAGCCCGATCAGCCCGAGGCTCAGCGGCGTCTGCGTCCGTTGGTAGACCTCCCAGCCGACGGCCACCGTCCGCATCTGGTTGCCGGCGTTCGAGACGAGGCTGCCGGCGAGGTAGAGCCGGAAGCCGGGCCGCCGGAGCGACGCCAGCGGGTCGGGACGGGTGGGCGCCGCGCCCGACTGGCGCAGCGCCTCGGCGGGCGCCTCGGGTGCCGAGGGGCGTCGCTGCTCGTCCGGGGTCTCCACAGGCGCCGGCCAACGCCGCGCGCGACGCCGCGTTCGACCCGCGCCGTGCGCGATCCGTGAATGCGCCGATTTCGGGCACACCGACTCGGGGGCGGCCGTTCCTTTCGGGAAACGCCCCACCGTCTCGATGCCCGACGCCGTCGCCTTCGACGTCGAGCGCCTCCGCGCCGACTTCCCCATCCTCCAGCGGACCGTCTACGACGGCAAGCCGCTCGTCTACCTCGACAACGCGGCGACCACGCAGAAGCCGCGGGCCGTGCTCGACCGGCTGGCGGCGTACTACGCGAGCGAGAACGCCAACGTCCACCGCGGCGTCCACTTCCTCAGCGCGGAGGGGACGGAGAACTACGAGACGGCGCGGCGGAGCGTCCAGCGGTTCCTGGGCGCCGCGCACGCCCACGAGGTCGTGTTCACGCGCGGGACCACGGAGGCCATCAACCTCGTCGCCCACGGGTTCGCGTCGCGCCTCGGGCCGGGCGACGAGGTCGTCGTCTCGGCGCTGGAGCACCACGCGAACATCGTCCCGTGGCAGATGGCGTGCGAGCGGTCCGGCGCGACGCTCCGCGTGATCCCGGCCCTCGACACCGGCGACCTCGACCTCCACGCGCTCGGCGACGTGATCTCGACCCGGACCCGGATGGTCGCGGTCACGCACACGTCGAACGCGCTCGGGACCGTCAACGACCTCGGGCCCATCGTCGAGGCGGCCCATGCCGTCGACGCCGCCGTCCTCATCGACGGGGCGCAGGCCGCGCCGCACGCGCCGGTCGACGTGCAGGCCCTCGACGCCGACTTCTTCGTGTTCTCGGGCCACAAGACGTTCGGCCCGACGGGCATCGGCGCGCTGTGGGGCCGCGAGCGCTGGCTCGAGGAGCTGCCGCCGTACCAGGGCGGCGGCGACATGATCGACCGGGTCACGTTCGAGAAGACGACCTATGCCGGCCTCCCCGCCAAGTTCGAGGCCGGCACGCCGCACGTGGCCGGGGGCATCGGCCTCGGGGCGGCGCTCGACTACCTGTTGGAGGTCGGGATGGAGGCCGTCGCGGCCTACGAGGACGGGCTGATCGCCTACGCCGAGGAGCGGCTGGCGGCCGTCGACGGGCTCCGCTTCGTCGGGACGCCCGAGAAGCGGGCCGGCGCCATCTCGTTCCTGCTCGACGGCGTCCACCCGTACGACGCGGGGACGGTCCTCGACCGGCTCGGCGTCGCCGTCCGCACCGGCCAGCACTGCGCGCAGCCGGTCATGGACCGGTTCGGAATCGACGGGACCATCCGCGCCTCGTTCGCCTTCTACAACACCCGCGCCGACGTCGACGCGCTCGTCGACGGCCTCGGCAAGGTCCGGGCGCTCTTCGGGTGATGCGTGCGACGTGGAGCGTTCCGCGTTGAACGTTCGGCGTCGCCGTGCCCGGTCGCCAACCTTCCACGTTCCACTCCGCACCTCGCACGACCGATGACTGAAGCCGACCGCCGCCAGCAGGCCATCGTCGACGAGTTCGCGTTCCTCGACGACTGGATGCTCCGGTTCCAGCAGGTCATCGAGCACGGCGAGGCGATGGCGCCGCTGCCGGACGACCTCAAGACCGACGACCGGCTCGTCCGGGGCTGCCAGTCGCGCGTGTGGCTCGACGCGGGCGCCGAGGCGGGCGCCTTCCGCGTCCGCGCCGACTCCGACAGCCAGCTCGTCCGCGGGCTGGCGTCGCTGCTCGTCCGCGTCTACGACGGGCTCCCGACCGGCGAGGCCGCGGCCGTCGACCTCTGGTTCCCCCGCGAGATCGGGCTGGCCGAGCACCTCTCGCCGAACCGGGCCAACGGGCTCGACGCGATGCAGCGGGCGATCCGCGCGGCGGCGGCCTGAGCCGGCCGGCGGCCGGTGACACCGGCCGGGACGGGTTTGCGCAGGGACAGGCGGCTCCTTCCCTGACCCATGCCCCGTTCGGTTCTCGTCCTCGCCGCGCTCCTCGCCCTAGCCGCGCCGGCTGCCGCCCAGCTCTCGGGCACCTACACCGTCGGCGGGTCGTCGCCCGACTACGCCACGCTGGCCGGCGCCGTGGCCGACCTCGAGACGCTCGGCGTGGGCGGGGACGTCGTCTTCCAGATCCGCCCCGGCACGTACAACGGCGGGATCGACCTCGGCCCGGTGCCGGGCGCGTCGGCCGCCGCGCGCGTCCGGTTCGAGGCCGCGGACCCCGGCAACCGGCCGGTCCTCCAGCGGCCCGCGGCCGGCGTCGCCACGAACTACGTCGTCCGCCTCGACGGCGCCGACTGGGTCACGCTCAAGGACCTCGATCTGGTCGCCGCCGCGCCCGCCCCGACCGGCCGGCTGGTCGTCCTCGCCGGCGACGCCTCCAACATCACCGTCCGCGGGTGCACGCTGACCGGCCACACGGCGCCGGGCTCGGACGCGGGCTCGCTCATCTGGACCGACGGGACCCACACCCACGACGCGTTCACGCTGGACCAGAGCACGCTCACGGACGGCTGGCGCGGCCTCGACTTCGACGCCCCGACCCTGGACGCCCCGACGGGCCTCGTGGTCACCGACAACACGGTCCGCGGCCAGGAGGAGGACGGGTTCTGGGTCCGGGCCGACGGCCGCGTCGAGGGGAACGACGTCGCCGACGACGCCTCGGCCGGCCCGGGCTACCAGGCCATCACGACGCGCGGCGGGCCTGCCTTCGCGCTGGAGGTCGTCGGGAACACGGTCGAGGTCGCGTTCGGGAGCGACGGGATCAACGGGCTGGCGGGGACGTCGCTCATCGCCAACAACCTCGTCTCGGTCCGGCGGACGGTCGGGGGGGCCACGGGGATCTACACGACGGGCGGGCTCGTGGCCCACAACACGGTCCGCACGGCGGGGTCTGGGACCGCGCTCCAGCTGCCGCCCGGGAGCACGACGGACGTCGAGATCCGCAACAACGTCCTGGTCGCCGACGGGACGGGGCTGGCCCTCGACGACCCGGGCGACAGCAACGTCGCGGCGTCGGACGGCAACGTCCTGTACACGACCTCCGGGGACCTCGTCGCGTGGGAGGGCGCGACCTACGCCTCGCTCGCCGACTGGCAGGCCGCGTCGGGCTTCGACGCCGGGTCGGTCAGCCAGCCGGTCGACTTCGTGTTCGTCTCGTCGACGGCCGGGTCGTGGGACCTCCACCTCGACGGGGCCTCGCTGGACGACCCCTCGCTCATCGCGCCGCCGGTCGCCGGGCTCACGACCGACGTCGACGGCGATGCCCGCGACGCCTACAACCCGAAGCGCGGCGCCGACGAGGGCACGCCGCTCCCGCCCTTCGACGACGCCGACGCGGCCGCGGGCTTCTACACCGTCGGCGGGACCGCGCCCGACTTCGCCGAGGCCGACGAGGCGCTCGCCCACCTCGCCGCGCGCGGCATGAAGGGCCCGGCGACGTTCCGCATCCGCGCGGGGACCTACGCGAACGTCCGCGAGACGCTCCGGCGGACGCTCCGCGTGGGGCCCGCCGCCGCCGACCCGGCCGCCGCCCCGCTCACGATCCGCGCGGCCAACCCCGCCAACCCGCCGACGCTCGAGTCGGGCGCGACCGCCAGCTTCAACTGGTCGATCTGGCTGCGGGGGCTCGACCACGTCACGCTCCGCAACCTCGTCTTCGACGCGACCGGTACGGGCGACGCCGGCCGCGTCCTGGTCCTCAACGCGGGCGCCGACGGCGGCGGCGTCGACGACCTCACGGTCGACGGGTGCACGTTCGAGGGGACCGTCTACGGGACGGACACCGAGGAGCGCACGCTCGTCTTCAGCGAGGACAGCTTCCACGATCGCCTCGCGATCACCGGGAGCACGTTCCGCGGCGGGCGGACGGGGATCGGCCTGGTCGAGCCGTTCGGCTCGAACCCGTCGCTGGACACCCAGATCACCGGCAATCTCTTCGAGGACCAGTTCGTCTACGCGCTCTGGCTCGGCGACGCCGATGGCGTCCTGATCGAGGGCAACACGTTCACGTCGGTCGAGTACCCGACGGCGGTCCAGCTCGGCTCCGTGGACGGGTACACGATCACCGGGAACGAGGTCCGGTACCCGGACCCGCTCTCGACCGGCGTCTTCCTCAACGGGCCGGACGCCGACGGGACCGGGACGGCGCTCGTCGCCAACAACCTCGTCCTGGCCGGCAAGCCGCTCGTCGTGTCGTCGGCCGCGGACGGCGCCCGCGTGATCCACAACACGTTCTACGGGACGAGCGCCAGCGCCGCGCCGGTGAGGACGGCGGGCTCGGACCTCGCCGAGCTCGTCAACAACGTCCTCTACAGCGCGGCCGGCTACCCGGCGCTCGACCTCGACGCGGCCGACGACCTCGGCGTCTCGGACGGGAACGTGCTGTGGACCGTCGGGCCCGGCCCGCTCGTGGACGAGGGCGGGACGACCTACGCCGACCTCGCCGCGTGGCAGGCGACCGGCCGCGACGCCCGCTCCCGCGCGTTCGCCCCGGCCTTCGCCGACGTTGGCGCCGGCGACCTCCGCCTCGGCGCGGCCTCCGACGGGGACGCGCGGCTGGCCGGGCTCGCGGGCACCGGCGTCGGGGCCGACGTCGACGGGCAGGGCCGCTCGGGCGACAACCCCTACATCGGGGCCGACGAGCGGAGCGCGCTCCTCCCGCTCTCGGGCGACGTCTACGTGGGCGTGGCGCCGGGCGGCTTCCCGGCCGCCGACTACGCCACGTTCGCCGAGGCCGCCGACGCGCTGTTCTACCTCGGCGTCAGCGGGGCCACCACGTTCCGGCTCTACGACGACGTCGGCGCCTTCCCGGTCACGCTCCGGGCCTACGACGGCGCCAGCGCGGCGGACCCGCTCGTGGTCGTGCCCGTCAACGCCGGGGCCACCTACGTCCACACGGGGACCGACGAGGCGTCGGCCGAGGCGATCCGGATCGACGGGGCCTCGCACCTGCTCCTGACCGACTTCGGGCTCGACGTCTCGGGCAGCACGGGGCTCTACGGCTCCGCGGTCCGGCTCGACGGGGCCGTCGAGAACGTGACGCTCCAGCGGCTGGGGCTCGTCGGGGTCCCGGGCGAGACGGCGGTCGGGGCGTCGCTCGTCTACGCGGTCGGCGCCTCGCTGGTCGACGTCGCGATCCGCGACGGCCAGACGACGGGCGGCAGCCGCGGCGTCTACCTCGAGGCGGCGAGCGCGACGGGCACCGTCATCGACGGCCTCCACGTGGCGGACCAAGCGATGGACGGCGTCTTCCTCAGCGGGCACGACGCCCCGCTCGTCGAGGACGTCGAGGTCACCTCGGCGGCGACGGCGGGCAGCCCGGGCAGCCCGGCCGGCATCACCCTGTTCCAGGGGACCGGCGGGACGATCCGCGACAGCCGGGTCACGATGACCTCGGCGCCCAGCTCCGGCGTGTTCCTCCTCTCGCTGAGTGCGCCGACGGCGGCCGCGGCCGACCCGGTCTCGGTCGAGAACACGTTCGTGACCGCGGCCGGGGCCGGGATCACCCTGGCCCTCGTCGACGGCGCGCGGATCGCCCACACGTCGGTCCGCTCGGAGAGCGGGGACGCCGTGCTGGTCGAGACGATCGGCGGCAGCGACGTCACGCTCGTCAACACGCTGCTCGTCCACGCGGGGGGCGGCCCGGTGCTCGACCTGCGCGACGGCGTCTCGTTCGCCGCGAGCGACTACAACGGCTTCTCGACCACCGGCCCGACGCTCGCCATCGTCGACGGCGTCGACCACGCCGACCTCGCGGCCTACCGCGCCGCGACCGGCCTCGACGCCCACTCGACCGCCCCGACCATCGCGTTCGTCGACGGGCCCGGCGGCGACCTCCACCTCACGGGCGGCAGCGACGGCGACCCCGACCTCCGCGGGACCCCGCTCGCCGACGTGACGACGGACATCGACGGCGACGCGCGGTCGGCGACCGACCCGTACATGGGCGCCGACGAGGGCGTGACGCCGCTCCCGCCCGGGACGCCGCCCGACGCCGTCACGGCGCCGGCCGGGCTCGGCGCCTACGCCCACGGCGCCGTCCTCAACGTCGAGTGGGTCACGCTCGACCCGACCTACGAGGCCGGCGACGTCCGCGTGTCGGTCCTGTGCCCGGGCGAGGCCCCCTTCGTCCGCTACGCCGCGACCGAGAACGACGGGAAGGTCGGATTCGTGGTCCCCGCCTCGCTCGGCACCCACGGGGGCGCCGACGACCAGGCGGCCGGCTGCACCGTCGAGGTGGCCTCGGCCGCCGCGCCCACCCGGGCCGCCGTCTCCGCCCCGTTCGTCGTCACGGCCGACGGCGTGGCCGGCGTGACGACGCGGAAGCTCGACCTCTCGACGCCGCGGAACCCGGCGCGCTACGGGCGCGGCGACGTCGTCAAGTGGTTCTGGGACGAGACCTCCGTCCCGACGGGGCGGCTCCGCGTCTCGCTCGTGTGCGACGGCCGGGCCCGCTGGGTCCGCTACCCCGACACCGAGAACGACGGGCAGGCCGGCGCCGCGCTCTCGGCGAGCTTCGGGGCGTACCCCGTGTGCCGGGCCGAGGTCCTCTCGCTCGACGACCCCGCCCGGTTCGGGCGGAGCGCGCCGTTCGAGGTTCTCGACACGCGCCTCCCGTCGGTCGACGTCCTCGCGCCGGCGCCCGGCGACGTGATCCCGATGGGGACCGACCTCGACGTGGTCTGGGAGACCGAGTCGGTCGGCGCCGGGGCCGACGTCAAGATCCTCCTCGTCGACCAGACGAACGGGCCGCCGAACCGGCTCCTCGCGCGCACGACGAACACCGGCCTCTTCACGTGGTCGGTGCCGACCGACCTCGACCCGGCGGCCGAGTACAAGCTGTCGGTGAAGGTGACGGCCGAGGACGGCTCGATCCCGACGGCGCTCGTGGTCCCGCTCACCTTCACGGCGGCGCCGCCCGCGGCG
>CAXRFJ010000141.1:0-7417 GCA_964229475.1 Rubrivirga sp. | reverse complement strand
GTGATCGTGTCGTAGGACGCGCCGCCGTTGCCGTTGTACAGCGTCAGCGTGAGGTCGGCCACGTCGACGCCCGCGGGCACGGCGATCTCGACGAACTCGCCGACGTCGCCGCCGTCGTTGTCGTAGTGGAGCTCGTTGATGTACGCGCTCTGCGCCACCGCCAGCGGGGCGGTGAGCAGCGCGGCCAGCGCGAGCAAGAGAGAGAAGCGAAGTCGCATCTGAGGGGGCTGGGGTAGCTGGGGAAGGGAGACCGAACGGACGTCGCGGCCAAGAGGGTCCGGGGCGCCCGAAGGGAAACATTCGGGTGATCTGGGAAGCCGCGCGGGCCGCCCGAGGCGAACGTAGCCGGGCCCGTCTCGGCGGGCCAGGGGCAATCCGCGACACCTCGCAGAATACGTCGTGCGCCGGCCCGGCCCGTCCGGACGCCGGCCCAGCCCCCGATCTCCCTCAAAACCAACACGATCTCGCGCCCCCGACCGCGTGCGCTGCCCGGGAGCCCACCCCCGGCGGCCCCGGGGCCCGCCGAGGGCCAATTCTGTGCGGAGCGCGGCGCGCCCGGCAACGCCGGCCGCCCCCGGCCGTTGGTCCCCGGTAGCTTGCCCGCTCGCCCCGACGCCGCCCGCATGGCCCGCCAGTTCGACGTCCCCGACTTCTACCGGAGCCCGATCGTGACGCGGGTGAAGGCGGCCCGCCGCGCGGCCGACCCGCGCAAAAAGGACCTCGACCCGAGCGTGCTCGACTTCGGCCCGCTCCGCGTGAAGCTGGCCCGCCACTTCGGCTTCTGCTTCGGCGTCGAGAACGCCATCGAGATCGCGTACCGGGCGCTCGACGAGCACCCCGAGGCGGCCGCGGCCGGCCGGGTCCACCTCCTCTCGGAGATGATCCACAACCCCCACGTCAACGAGGACCTCCAGGCGCGCGGCGTCCGGTTCCTGCGGACGACCGCGGGCGAGCAGCTCATCCCGTTCTCCGACCTCGGCCCCGACGACCTCGTCATCGTCCCGGCCTTCGGCGCGCCGACGGAGACGCTCGCCGAGCTCTCCGCACGCGGCGTCGACGTGCAGGCCTACGACACGACGTGCCCGTTCGTCGTCCGCGTGTGGAAAAAGGGCGCGCAGATCGGGCAGAAGGGGTTCACCGTCGTCGTCCACGGGAAGCGCCAGCACGAGGAGACGCGGGCCACGTTCAGCCGCGCCGCCGCCGACGCGCCGGTCGTCGTCGTCCGCGACCCGGAGGAGACCGAGGCCCTCGCGGCCGTCATCGAGGGCCGCGAGGACGCGGCCTTCTTCTGGCGCCACTTCGAGGGCAAGACGTCGGACGGCTTCGACCCCGCCCGCGACCTCGTGCGGATCGGCGTCGTCAACCAGACGACGATGCTGGCGACCGAGACGGCCGCGATCGCCGAGCGCCTCCGCCAGGCCGTGATCGCCCGCGACGGCGACGACCGGAACGTGACCGACACGTCGGACACGCTGTGCTACGCGACGAAGGAGAACCAGGACGCGACCGACGCCCTCATCGCCTCCGGCGCCGACCTCGCGATCGTCGTCGGCGGCTACAACTCGTCGAACACGTCGCACCTCGTCGAGCTCTGCGAGGACGCCGGCCTCCCGACCTTCTTCGTCAAGGACGCCGACGAGCTCGTCTCGCCGGGCCTCGTCCGCCACTTCGACTGGCGCTCGAAGACGATGCGCGAGACCGCCGACTGGCTCCCCGAGGCGCGCCCGGTCGAGGTCCTCCTCACGGCCGGCGCCTCGTGCCCGGACGCGCTCCTCGACGCCGTCATCCAGCGCCTGCTGGGGTGGGTCGAGGACCCGCGCCCGGTCGCGGACGCCCTCGCGCCCTTCGAGGCGGAGCCCGCGTAGCCCCGCCCGCCTCGGCGCCGGGGCGGAGGCCGTCGGACAGACCGCGCGGGCCCTCCCCCCCGTCATCCTGAGCGGAGCGGAGGATCTCGTCGGGCTCGACCGGAGCGCGCCTCGACGTGAGGCCGCAGCGGGCACGAGACCCATCGGCGCAGAAGCGGCCGAACGGCGGAAGGGGCCCGCGCTCTATGTTGGCGGCGTCGCACCGCCCGTCGCCATGCGCGGAGCCCTGTCCGTCCTCGCCGGCCTCGTGGGGGGCGCCCTGTTCATGGCCCTCGTCTGGGCCGGCTGCTCGACGTTCCTCACGAACAACGGGGCGTACGCACGCGGCGTCGCGGTGTCGCTCACGGACCCGGTCGTGGAGAAGGCGCTCGGCGCGCCGGTCCGCGAGAGCTGGTTCCTCAACGGGTCCATCGAGGGCGACGGGATGACCTCGCGGGGGTCGTGGCTCGTCCGCCTCCGGGGCACCCGGGCGGGCGGCACCCTCCGGATCGCCGGCTACAAGACCGACGGCGACTGGCGCGTCGTGTCGATGGCGCTCGACGCCGGCGACGTCCGCTACGTCTACGTGCCCGGGACGGGCTTCCGGGCGCCGGCCGAGGGCTCGGCCGTCGAGGGGCCGCCCGACATCCTCGGCGACTAGGCCCGATCCTCACCCGCGGGCCGGAGCCACGCGGCGACATGGGCGTAGGCGCCCCACACGACGCCCCTCCCCTCTCGAATGGACGCCCCCCTCCAGTACGCCAAGGACCACGCCCAGCGCTTCGTCGAGGAGCTCAAGGCTTGGCTCCGGATCCCCTCCATCTCGACCGACCCGACGTACGCCGCCCAGACGCGGAGCGCGGCCGAGTGGCTCGCCGACAACCTCCGCGACGCCGGCATCGAGGCCGTCGAGGTCATGGAGACCGACGGGCACCCCGTCGTCTTCGCCGAGCACCACGTCTCGGACGACGCGCCGACGGTCCTCGTCTACGGCCACTACGACGTCCAGCCGCCGGACCCGCTGGAGCTCTGGGACAACGACCCGTTCGAGCCGGTCGAGAAGGACGGCGACCTCGTCGCCCGCGGCTCGGCCGACGACAAGGGCCAGGCGTTCATGCACGTCAAGGCCGCCGAGGCGTGGCTCGCCACCGACGGCGCGCCGGTCAACCTCAAGTTCGTGATCGAGGGCGAGGAGGAGAACGGGAGCGTCCACCTCCCGGGCTTCCTGGAGGCGCACAAGGAGAAGCTCGCCGCCGACGTCTGCCTCGTGTCCGACACGGCGCTCTTCGCGCCGGGCGTCCCGTCGATCGCCTACGGCCTCCGGGGCCTCGCCTACGTCGAGGTCACGCTCACCGGGCCCAAGAAGGACCTCCACTCGGGCGTCTACGGCGGCGGCGTCGAGAACCCGATCAACGCGCTCGCGGCGATGATCGCCGCCCTCCACGACGACGACCACCGCGTCACGGTCGAGGGCTTCTACGACGACGTGGTCGCGCTCACCGACGACGAGCGCGAGGCGTACCGCCAGCTCCCGTTCGACGAGGCGGCGTGGAAGGACGAGGCCGGGGTCTCCGAGACCAAGTCCGAGGCGGGCTACTCCGTGCTCGAGGGCACGACCGGCCGGCCGACGCTCGACTGCAACGGGATCTGGGGCGGCTACACGGGCGAGGGCGCCAAGACCGTCCTGCCGTCGAAGGCCAGCGCCAAGATCTCGTGCCGCCTCGTCCCCAACCAGACGCCCGGCGACATCACGGACAAGCTCCGCCGGCACTTCGAGGCCCACGTCCCGGACACGATGTCGCTCTCGTTCCGCGACCTCCACGGCGGCCACGGCGTCCTCGTCGACCGCGAGGCGCCGGCCATGCAGGCGGCCTCGGAGGCGATGGAGGCCGTGTTCGGCCAGAAGCCGTTCTTCACGCGCGAGGGCGGCTCGATCCCCGTCGTCGCCGACT
Source organism: Rubrivirga sp. (assembly GCA_964229475.1). GTDB lineage: Bacteria > Bacteroidota > Rhodothermia > Rhodothermales > Rubricoccaceae > Rubrivirga. The sequence goes on along the minus strand of CAXRFJ010000141.1, from coordinate 3,621 downwards.
TCAAGCGGATCCTCGGGCTCGACACGGTCCTCATGGGCTTCGGCCTCGACTCGGACTCGATCCACTCGCCGAACGAGCGGTTCGGGCTCGACCGGTTCCACCAGGGGATCGAGGCGTCGGTCCGGTTCATGGACGCCTACGCGCGGCAGAAGGGGGCGGCCTAGCCCGCCCGTCCGCCCGCGGGCGGCGGTGAAGAGCGGGTGCGGCGACGAACGTTAGGGAAAGGGGAGCGTTGCACGGGTCCCTTCCCCCTGGCCCCCTCTCCACCATGCGCGCCCTCCCGCTGCTCCTCGCCTTCGGCCTCGTGCTCGCCGCCTGCCAGCTCGACGGCGGCGAGACGGAGCCCACCGCCACGCCCGCCCCGGCGCCCGCGCCCGACACCACGGCCGCCTCGGGCGCCGCCTCGACGACGGGCGGCCTCGACCTCCCGTCCGACGCCGACCTCGAGGCGGGCCGCTACACCGGCCGCGGCCGCGACCTCGCCGAGGTGGACACGACCGGCCAGGCCGCCGCCGCCCGCAACAACCCGGAGACGCTGGCCTCGATCGACACGACCGAGGCGTGGTCGAGCCCGATCCGCGTCCCGCTCGGCGGCGACGTGTCGGGGCCGAGCGTGGTCAAGCTCCAGACGCTCCTCGACCGGGCCGGCTTCTCGCCGGGCCAGATCGACGGCCGCTGGGGCGACAACACCGAGCTCGCGCTCTCGTGGTTCCAGAAGGCCGAGGGGCTCCGCGTGACCGGCATCGCCGACCGCGCGACGGTCCGCGCGCTCTCGCAGCGGGCGGGCCAGCCGGGCGAGCTCGTCGCGACCGTGACGCTCTCCGAAGAGGCCGTCGCCGGTCCGTTCGTCGAGATCCCCGACGACGTCTACGCCAAGGCCGAGCTCGACCGGCTCGGCTACGAGTCGCTCTCCGAGAAGCTGGGCGAGCGGTTCCACGCCGCGCCCGAGCTGCTGGCGCGGCTCAACGGCGGGCGCGACCTCGACGCGCTCCGGGCCGGCGACACGCTCCGCGTCCCGAACGTCCGCAACGCGCCGCGCCCGTCGGGCACGGTTTCGCGGCTCGTGATCTCGGGCGAGGCCGGCTACCTCCACGCCCTCGCCGACGACGGGACCGTCCTGTTCCACGCGCCCGTGACCGTCGGCGCGAGCTACGACCCGTCGCCGGAGGGCGCCTTCGAGGTCACGGCCATCGCCCGGAACCCCGAGTGGCACTACCAGCCGTCGATCCTGGAGAACGTGCCGGACGACGAGCCCGAGGCCACGCTCCCGCCCGGCCCCAACAACGCGGTCGGCGTGGTGTGGATGGCGCTCTCGAAGGAGCACTACGGCATCCACGGGACGAGCGCGCCGGGCACCATCGGCTACGCGTCGTCGGCCGGCTGCGTGCGCCTGACGAACTGGGACGCCGAGCGGCTCGCGGGGATGATCGAGGCCGGCGTGCCGGTCCGCTTCCGCGACGTCGCCGGCCGGTCCGGGCCGAGCGCGCCCGCCGACACGACGACGATGGCCGCGCGCTAGCGCCGCCCCGGCCCGCCTCGACGCCGAGGCGGGCCTACTGGCCGCCGAGGAGCGGATACGGGTTGACCGGCGTCCCGTCCCAGAAGTCGGCGGGGTCGGCCGTCCGCCAGATGGCGAAGTGGAGGTGCGTGTTGCCCGGCGCCGCGTTGCCCGTGTCGCCGACGCCGCCCAGGAGCTGCCCGCGGCGGACGCGCTGGCCGGCCGTCAGCCCGGGCGCGTACGAGTCGAGGTGGGCGTAGTAGTAGACCGTCCGGCGGTCCGCCCCGAGCTGGTAGATCGTCAGGCCGCCCTTGTCGCTGGTGAACAGGCGGACGACCTCGCCGGCCACGGCCGCCCGCACCGGCGTCCCACGCGGCGCGAGGATGTCGATGGCGTTGTGCGTCCGCCCCTCGCTGCGGGCCGCTTCGAAGGTGTCCACGAGGTCGCCGGGCGCGATGCCGGCCACGGGCATCGCCAGCCCGGCGCCGCTCACGACGGGCGCGTCCCGGATCGGAGGGGCGGGCGTGCCGGCCTCGTCCCGCGTCACGCGCGCCGTGTCGGCGTCGGCCGTCGGCGGCGTCTCGTCGGCGGGCCGGGGCGTGGCCGTCGACGTGTCGGCCTCGGGCGGCGCGTCGGCCACGTCGCGGCCGTCGGCGCAGTCGCACTCGGCGCCGGGCGGGCGCTCGGCGGCCGGCTCGAGGCGGCACGCGGCGAGGGTGCAGAGGGCGAGGACGGCGAGGACGCGCATGGGCCTGGGGGGACGACCCTCCCCTACGCCGCGCCCGGACCGCGCGATCCGACCGCGCCCCGAGGCGGGGTCACTCGCGCGGACGGCGCCGGTCGACCGGCCGGATCAGCCCCTCTTGCGCCGCGCTCGCCACGAGCCGGCCGTCGGCGTCGGTGACCTGCCCGCGCGTGAAGCCGCGCGCGCCGGCCGCCGTGGGCGCCTCCATCGCGTAGAGGAGCCAGTCGTCGGCGCGGAACGGGCGGTGGAACCAGAGCGCGTGGTCGAGCGAGGCCGCCTGGATCGTCCCGTCGAACACCGACCGGGCGTGCGGGAGGAGCGCCGTCTGGAGCAGGCCCCAGTCGCTCGCGTAGGCCAGGATGGCCTGGTGGATGAGCGGGTCGTCCGGGAGCGGGCCGGTCGCCTTGAGCCACGTCGCGGCGCGGGCCTCGCGGGGCTCCGGCGCGAGCGGGTTCACGGGGTCGACCGGGCGGAAGTGGATGGGCCGCTCGCGCGTGAGGACCGTCCGCAGGGGCTCCGGGATCTGGTCGGCCACGGAGAGGGCGAGGTCGCGCTCGGACGCGACGCCGTCCGGGCCGGGCACGTCGGGCCGCGCGGGCTGGTGGTCGAGGCCGGGCTCGTCGCGGTGGAACGAGAGCGAGGCGTTGAAGATGGGCCGGCCGTGCTGGATGGCCGTCACGCGGCGCGTCGTGAACGAGCCGCCGTCGCGGAGCTTCTCGACCTCGTACACGATGGGCGCCTCGACGTCGCCCGGGAGGATGAAGTAGGCGTGGAGCGAGTGGCACCGGCGGCCGCCCTCGACGGACCGCCCGGCGGCCACGAGCGCCTGCGCCAGGACCTGCCCGCCGAACACGCGGGGGCTCGCGAGCGGCCGGTTCCGCCCGCGGAAGATGTGGACCTCGATGGGCTCGAGGTCGAGGAGGTCGTCGAGAGCGCTCATCCGGGGGCGGGCAAGGGGGGACGGCAAAGAAACCGAGGGCGGCCGGCCCCGGGGGGCATTCATGCGTTTTCATCGGGGGACTTGCCAGGAAGCCCCGGCTTCGGGTTATTTCGGTCTGCGCGTCGGGGCATCCCGGACGCGCCGGGCCGAGTCGCTCCGGCCCGACCACCCCTCACCCACCGGCGCCCTGCGCCCCCCGTAGACATGAAGAAGTTCCTTCCCCTGATCGCCGCCCTCGCCGTCGTCGGTTGCGCCGAGGAGCCGGCCGACGTCGACACGACCGTCGTCGACACGCCCGCCGAGGTCGTCACCGACCCGGTCATGGACGACACCACGATGTCGGACGACATGATGATGGACGACACCACCATGACGGACGACGCCATGATGGAGGAGGGCGAGATGATGGAGGACACGACGTCCACCATGTAATCGCCT
>CAXRFJ010000140.1:0-2846 GCA_964229475.1 Rubrivirga sp. | reverse complement strand
CTCGACGAGGGCGCGGCGCGCGCGCGAGGCGTCGCCGGCGTGGGCGGCGGCCACGCCGATCTCGTAGAGCTTGTCGACGAGGGCGGCGGGCGAGGCGGAGCGCACGGCTTGCTGCTGGTAGAGGCGGACGGCGTGGGGGGCGGGCATGGCGAGCAAAGGGTGTTCCGGGGGCGGGCGACGTGCCCGTACCGCTCTGATCGAACGCCGGGGCCGGCCTTAAAGGGGGGCGGCGGCGGGGCCGCGGAAAAAGTGTCCGGCCCGCCAGCGCAGCGCGCCGGCGGGCCGGAGAGGGCGGGGCCCGGAGTGGTCGCCAGAACCGGGGGCCCCAGAGGCCCCGCCCTGGCCGCTCTCGCGGGCCTAGAAGAACGAGAGGACCGACTGGCCGCTCGCGTTCGACTGGGCGAACATGGCCGAGCCCGTCTGCTGGAGGATCTGGAGCTTCACGATCTCCATCTGCTCCTTGGCGAAGTCGGCGTCGGCGATCCGGCTGTTGGCCGCCTCGTAGTTCGTCTTCGAGGTCTCGAGGTTCTGGGCCTTGAAGTCGAGCCGGTTCTGGACGTCGCCGAGGCCGGAGGCCGCCGTGTTCACCGACTTGATGGCGTTGTCGATGACGGTCAGGGCCGAGGCCACGCCGGCGTCGTCGGAGAGGTCGAGCGCGCTCGTGAAGTCGCCGGCCGTGACCGCCTCGGTCTTGGCGGTGAAGTCGACCGTGAACTTGTCGCCGTTGGTCGCATTGGAGTCCATGGCGATCGTGACGCCCTCGAAGCCGGCGCCCGTGCCGATGTCGGCGATGGCGATGCTCTGCGTCTGGCCGTCCGCGTCGAGGTAGGTCAGGTTGGTGCCGTCCTTGGTGAACTCGATGCTCTTGTCCTCCGTGCCGGAGTAGGCGCCGCCGAGCGTGAAGCCGCCCGTCGTGATGGCCGTGCCGTCGCCGTCCTCGGCCACCGAGGAGACCGTCGCCGTCGCGGCCGAGCTGGTCGTGCTGGAGGCGGCGACCGAGCCGAGGCCCAGCGAGTCGACGCTCATCCGGCCGATCGAGGCCTGGAACGTGTCGCCGGACTTGTCGCCGACCTGGAACGAGAGGCTCGTGCCCGCCACGTTGTCGGAGAAGAGCTTGGTCCCGTTGAACTCGGCGCCGCCGAGGATGTCGCTGACCTCGGCCGAGAGGGCCTCGACCTGGCTCTGGATGGCCGCGCGCTCCTCGGCGCCCATCGAGCTGTTGCCGGCCTGGACGGCCTTCTCCTTGATCGTCTGGAGGATGTCCATCGTCGAGCCGAGCGCGCCCTCGGCGACGGTCAGCATCGACTTGGCGTCGCCGATGTTCGAGAGGGCCTGGGCCTGGCCGCGCGTCGTGGCCGTGAGCTTGTTCGAGATCGTGAAGCCGGCCGAGTCGTCGGCGGCCGAGTTGATCCGGCTGCCCGTGGCGAGGCGGAGCTGGCGGGAGCCGATCTCGCCCGTCGTCTTGTTGAGCGAGGACAGCGCGAGCGCCGACTGCGTGTTGGTGTTGATGCGGAAGGACATGGCGTGTACCCGTGGGGCGGTTGGTGTGGTTCTGGCGAGCCGGAGTGTCCGGCCTCTGGCTCACTCATCGAAGCGCCCGGGGGGGCCTTTACCCCGGAGATCCCGTTCGCCACCATTCTCGGTTCAGTCGCCGATCCGGGAACCCGACCGTTCCCCCGGGGCGGCCCAGAGCGCGAAGCGCCCGCGTGGGAGGCTCGGAGCCGGAGACGCGACCCCCACGCGGAGACCGCCTGCCTCGCGCGCGACCCGGCCTCCTCTGGCGTGATCCAGGCGTGGGCGTGATCCAGGCGCGGGCGTGAGATCGGTGTCCCCGGGTCCCGGCGACCCGGCGGGTCAGGCCGGCGCGCGCCGGCCCGGGCGGGGCCGCCCTCCGGCCCCTGGAACGACGCGCCGCGCTACGGGAGGTAGTCCAGCAGCGACATCTGGACGGTCGCGGCGGAGGCGCGGAGGGCGGCCTCAAGGCCCGTCTGCCGGCGCTGGAGCTCGCCGAGGACCTCTGCTAGGTCGATCTCCTCGATCGACGCGCGGCGCTCGCCGGCCAGGATGTCCTGGGACTCGACGGCGTCGCGGGCGTGGGCGAGCGTCCGTGAGACGGCCCCGCTCTGGCCTCCGAGGCGGCCGTAGTGGTCGATCCCGGCGGTGGCCCCGTCGAGCGCGGCCGCCAGCGCGCCGGCGTCGCCGGAGCGGATGGCGTCGGCGAGGGCCTGGAGCCGGTCGGTCGCCGGGACGCCGTCGACGTGGAGCGCGTCGGGGGTGTTGAGCGTGACGGTCACGCCGGGGGCCACCTCGCGGCGCCGCTGGCCCGAGAAGTCGCCCGCGGCGAGCGTCCCGTCGGCGTTGACGGGGGCCGTGGCGGTCGCGTTGCCGGCGAAGAGGTGCTCGTCGCCGCTCTTGGCGTTGAGCCGGGCGATGACCTCCTCGCGGAGCGACTCGACCTCGTCGGCCAGGCCCTCGGTGTCGAGGACGCCGTTGGCGGCGCGGAGGCCGAGGTCGCGGGCGTCGGCGAACAGGTCGGCGAGCCCGTCGAGCTCGGCCTGCGTCCGGTCGGTCCAGAGCGCGGCCGCGTCGAGGCTCCGGCCGTACTGGGCGAGGCGGTCCTGGACCCGCCCGAGCGCCCGGGCCTGCGTGAACCCGCCGGGGTCGTCGGACGGCCGCTGGATCCGGTAGCCCGTCGCGAGCTGGCTGTTGAGGACGTCGACGGCGGCGCGGGCGTCGGGGAGCGCCCGCCGGGCCCCGGACTGGGCGACGGCGCGCGTGAGCGCGGTGACGACGGGGCGGGGCATGGCGGGGCGCCGGCTAGAGGGCGAGGAGCGTGTCGAAGAGCT
>CAXRFJ010000139.1:0-2945 GCA_964229475.1 Rubrivirga sp. | reverse complement strand
GGCGCCGCTGGCGGACCGCGTGGGCGCCGGGCTCACGGTCGTCTCGGTGGCCAAGGGGATCGAGACGGGGACGCTGCTCACGACGAGCGGCGTGCTCCGGGAGGTCCTGCCCGCCGCCGACCCCGCCCGGGTCGGCGTGCTGTACGGGCCGAGCCACGCCGAGGAGGTCGCGCTCGAGAAGCCGACGAGCGTCGTCGCCGCGTTCCCGAGCCAGGAGGTCGCGTCCGTTGTCCAGCAGCTGTTTATGGGGCCGGCCCTCCGCGTCTACACGAACCCCGACCTGATCGGCGTCGAGGTCGGCGGGTCGGTCAAGAACGTGATGGCGGTCGCGGCGGGGATGGCCGACGGGCTCGGGCTGGGCGACAACGCGAAGGCCGCGCTCGTGACCCGCGGCCTCGCCGAGATCACCCGCCTCGGGCTCGCGCTCGGCGCCGACGCCCACACGTTCGCCGGGCTCGCCGGGCTGGGCGACCTCGTGGTCACGTGCTTCAGCCGGCACAGCCGCAACCGGGCCTTCGGCGAGCGCGTCGGGCGGGGCGAGACGCGCGCCGAGGCGCTCGGGCACTCGACGATGGTTGTCGAGGGCGTCCGGACCACCCAGTCGGTCAAGGCCCTCGCCGAGCGGACCGGCGTCGAGATGCCGATCACGGAGGCCGTCCACGCCATCCTGTTCGACGGGCTCGACCCGGCCGCGGCCGTCGGCCAGCTCATGGAGCGGGACCCGAAGCTGGAGGCCGCCCACTTCGACACGCCCGCCTTCGACGGAACCGAGGCGTGAGGCGGCAGGCGTGGGGCCCAAGGTCTCACGCCGGACGCCTCACACCTCGCCCTTCACGCCTCCCACCTCATGACCCACGACGACGTCAGACGGCTCGCGGCGATGGGGGAGGGGCGGCAGCTCGAGTTCAAGAACCGGGTCCCGAAGGCCGAGCGGATCGCGCGCGAGGTCATCGCGCTCGCGAACACCGACGGCGGGAAGGTGCTCGTCGGCGTCGACGACGACGGGACGGTGCTCGGGGTGAAGGACGCGCAGGAGGAGTTCTACGCGCTCCAGACCGCGCTCGACGACCGGATCCTGCCGCCCGTCGACCTTGGGTTCGAGCCCGTCCGCGTCAGCCGGACCCGCGAGGTCCTCGTCGTCCACGTGCCGGCCTCGGCCGACCGGCCGCACGTCCTGAGGCCGGACCGGCGGCCCGACGGGACGCTCCCCAAGCAACGCGCGTTCGTCCGCGTGGACGACCAGTCGGTCGAGGCGAGCAAGGAGGCGGTCGCGCTCATGAAGGCCGAGCGGCGCGACGAGGCCGTGACGTTCACGTTCGGCGACGCCGAGCGGCGGCTGCTCCAGTACCTCGAGCGGCACGAGCGGATCACCGTCCGCGAGTACGCCCGGATGAACAAGCTGCCGCCGTGGAAGGCGTCGAAGGCGCTCGTGATGCTGGCGCGGGCCGGCATCGTGGCGCTCCACCCCCGCGAGGGCGGCGACGACTTCTTCACCGCCGCGCTCGGCGACGGCTAGGGCCGCCTCGGGCCCGAGGCGGGGTCAGTCGGCGCCGAAGTGGGCCGCCAGCGCGGCGTCGAGCGCCTCGCCGCGCGCGCCGGCCCCCTCGGCCAGGACCACGCCGTCCGGGCCGACGAGGAGGTACGCGGGGATGCCGCTGAACTCGAACGCCGCCCGGAGCGCCTCCATCTCGTCGTCGGGGAGCAGGGCGTGGCGCCACGGCATCGGGAAGCCCCGGTCGCGGCGGAACGCCTCGATGGCCTCGGCGGTGTCGTAGGTCGCGACGCTGAGGATGTCGAGCCCGTCGTCGTGGTAGCGTTCGTAGAGGGCGTGGAGGGCCGGCAGCTCCTCGACGCAGGGCGCGCACCACGTGCCCCAGACGTCGATGAGGAGCGTGCGGCCGCGGAAGTCCTCGGGGCGGACCGTCACCGCCGGGTCGTCGAGGTCGCGGAGCGCGTAGGTCGGGAGCGGCTGGCCGGGGCGGACCCGCCGGTCGTCGCCCCGCTCGCGCTGGAGGGCGACGGCCTGCCGCGACTCGGGGAACTCGAGGAGGAGCCGCTGGCCGGCGATCGCGGCGGCGGCCTCGTCGCCGCTCCACGTCAGCTGGCCGACGAGCACGCCGGCCGCCTGGGCGCGGACGTTCGGGTCCGGGTTGGTGTAGGCGAGGGCGCGGACGAACCGCTCGAAGGCGGCGGGGAACGGGTCGGCCTCGGACGCGAGCTGCCGCGCCATCAGGACGAGCACGTTGTTGACGCCGGTGCTGACGAGGCCGAGCGTCGGCCACACCGGGGACGAGGGCGGGGCGTAGCGGAGCACGCGGTCGACCGCTGCGGAGTCGGCCGCGACGCGGAAGACGCCCCACACGGCGTGGGCGGCCCGGGCGAGCGTGTCGGCGTCGGCCGGGAGGGCGGCGGCGTAGGTCTCCGTCCGGGGCCTCGCGGCCTCGGCGTAGAGCGGCGCGACGAGCGCCCCGAGCGAGTCGCGGACGGCGTTTTTGCGGTCGAGCGGCGCCGCCGTCACCGCGGCGTCCATCGCCTCCACCGCCCGGTCGAGCGCGTCGGACTGCACCGGCGTCCGGAAGGTGCGCTCGGCGGCGACGTAGATCTCCAGCGCGGCCGCGAGCGCGGGGTCCGAGCCCGAGGCGGCGAACCCGTCGAGGTAGGGGGCCGTCTCCCCGAGCGACGCCGGGACCGTCAGCCGGAGCGCGACGGGCGGGCCGTCGCCCTCGACCGGCAGTGGGAGCCAGAGCCGGCCGGACTCCGGCCGCACGACGAGGGCGCCGGGCGCCGCCACGCGCAGCCGGAACCGGCCGTCGCGGTCGGTCCGCGCGGTGTCGGCGAGGCCGGGTCCGAGGCGGGCGGACTCGTAGCCCACGAACGCGTCGGCGAGCGGGGCGCCGTCGGGCGCGACGAGCACGCCGTCGTGCGTCGTCTGCGCGCCGGCGGCG